>JBHJOH010000091.1:0-6279 GCA_050329955.1 Acidimicrobiia bacterium
GTGCGGTTTCCCGGGTGGCTATGCGGCGGTACCCAACCACGCCGGCACCCCCGGCGGCGATCGCGGCGACGAGTCGTTTCATGGTTCCAACCTATCCGGTTCGGCGATTCAGCGGAACCCGCTGCTCGGCGGTCATCGGCGGGCGAACTCGAGTAGCGGGGCGATGTCGCCGTCGTCGGCCGCAACGAGGGCATGGCGATAGCTCCCTCGGAGCTCGGCGGTGGCGACCGGAAGCGAGCGCCCCCAGGTGAACGGCGGGTGACCGAGCGCCGCTATCAGCTGATCGGCGGCGACCCGACCGTGTCGCCCGTTTCCGTTGGGGAATGGATGAATGGCGAAGAGGCGATGGTGGAACCTGGCAGCCGCCTCGTCGGGTGGGTACGACGAGCGCTCCAGCCAGGAGCGGCAATCGCCGACGAGGGACCGCACCGCCATCGGGATCTCCCTTGGCTCGATGCCCAGGTTCGTCTCGCGTAGGCGGTAGCGACCCGCCCATGACCACACCTGGCCGAACATGTCCCGGTGGAGGCGCCGGAGGTAGTGATCGTCCAGCAGGCGGTCGACGGTGGGTCGGCGCCTCAGCAGCGCTTGGCTGATGTTTCGTTGCTCGGCGTCGAACAGGTCCTCCCGCGTCACCACGTAGGTGAGCAGCAGGCCGCGACGATCGTCCTCGGAAAGGGCCGTGTGCCCATCCCCATCCGGGACGAGAGGATCGTTCATGCGGGCGGACTGCTCCACAACCCACGCCGGGCGGCGAAGAAGGCGGTGAGCTCGTCTATCTGTGCTTCGAGGTCGGGGCTCGACACAGCTTGGTCCTCGAGGCGTGCATGGTGCCCGACGACTCCGAGATGGGCGATGGCGCGTCGCCGAGCCTGTGACCTGACCGACTCCTCCAGCCCGGAACGGGGGACGAGGGCATAGACGAGGTCGCAGTCGAGGGCGTCGGCCACCCGGTGCAACGTTTCCAGCTTGATCGTGTTGCGCTCCTCGCTTCGCTCCCAGCCGACCACCGTCTGCTGGGCGACGTCCAGCCGGTCGGCCAGCTCGTTCGACGACATCCCGAGCGCATCCCGGATGGCACGGATCCACCCCTTCGGTGGCCGCGACACCTCCCGGAGTGGTTTCGCTGTCTCCAACCGTCGATCCAATCTGTGTCGCGCAGTCGCGTTCGTGGGCATACCGCAAACATTACAGGCTTCAGCCTGTATAAGCAGGTTTAATCAACAGGCTATAGCCTGTACTTATCTGAGCCCGTATCTATCTGAGCCTGTATCTATCGTGTCGCTCGGAGGAACCGCGGGCACCCGTTGGCTAGTGCGATCTCTTCCGATCGAACATGTGTTCGGTACACTACAGCCTCCGTGCGACAGAATCTCTCCTACGCCGAACTTCATTGCCACACCAACTTCTCGTTCCTCGATGGGGCATCGCACGCCGACGAACTGGTCGAGACTGCGGCCCGACTCGGCTACTCGGCACTGGCTGTCACCGATCACGACGGGTTCTACGGGGCGGTGAAGGTGATGCTGGCGGCCCGGTCGGTAGGGCTGGCGGTGGTGTACGGCACCGAGATCGGGATCCAGTCGGTCGCCACCGGGCTCGACGCCCCCGACGACCCGTTCGCCCAAGCCGAGGCCTGGGATGCGATTCAGGCGGGAAGCTGGGACAACCGGGTCGACGGAGGGCGCTGGCGGCGGGGGCGGAACAAGCGCACCCACGGCACCAAACCGGTCGAGCTGCCGCCCACCGACCATCTGGTGCTGCTGGCCGGCTCGCCCGAGGCCTACTCGCTGCTGTCGGGACTCGTCACCCGCGGTCAGTTCCGGGGCGAGAAGGACCGGGCCGTGCACCGCTGGGGCGACCTCGAGCTCATCGCCTCGCATCCCGACATCGTGGCGCTCACCGGATGCTGGCAGGGGGCGGTGCCGCGGGCGGCGGCGAACGGCGACCTGGCAGCCACCATGCGGGAGGCGTCGAAGCTGCGGGAGATGTTCGGCCGTCGACTCCACATCGAGCTGTGGCATCACGGCATGCCCGAGGACGACCCCCGCAACGACCTGCTGTGGGAGGTCGCCCAGCGCCTCCGGATCCCGGTGGTCGCCACCAACCAGGTGCACTACGCCGACCGGGGTGACGCCGACCTGGCCGAGGTGCTGGCCGCCATCGGGGGCCGCCGTGACCTGCAGGCGGCCCTCGGGTTCTGGCCTGCCACCGACGAGCGGCACCTCAAGGCGCCCGAAGAGATGGCACGGCGCTTCGCCCGCTACCCGGGGGCGGTGCCGCGTTCGGTGGTGCTTGCCGAACGGCTTGCCTTCGACCTCGAACTGGTGGCCCCTGCCTTGCCGCCGTTCCCGATGCCCGGGCATTTCCGTGACGAGATGGACTATCTGCGTTCGCTCACCTTCGAGGCCGCCCGCCACATCTACCCCGGCACCGGCGAGGGCGGCGTGGAGCCGTCGGCGCGACGCCGGCTCGAACACGAGTTGGGTATCATCGACCGGCTCGGGTTTCCCGGCTACTTCCTCGTCGTCAAGGACATCGTCGACTTCGCCCGCTCCCAGGACATCTACTGCCAGATCCGCGGCTCGGGGGCGGATTCGGCGGTGTGTCGCTGCATCGGACTCACCCGGGTCGACCCCATCCGCCTCGGACTGCCCTTCGAGCGGTTCCTGTCCGAGGAGCGGGGGCGTCCGCCGGACATCGACCTCGACCTCGAGGCCGACCGGCGGGAAGAGGTCATCCAGTACTGCTACCGCCGCTACGGCCGGGAGCGGGCGGCGATGGTCGCCAACGTCATCACCTACCGGGCCCGGTCGGTGCTGCGTGACGTCGCCAAGACCTTCGGGTTCACCCAGGCCCAGGTCGACGGCCTCTCCAAATACGTCGACTCCTACGACACCGGGAAGCTCCGGCTGGAGGCGCCGCTGCCGCACGGGCTCACCGCCGATCTCATCTACGACATCTGTCACCGCCTCGACGGCTTCCCGCGCCATCTCGGCATCCATTCGGGCGGGGTGGTGATCGCCGACCGGCCGCTGCACCAGGTGGTCCCGGTGGAGTGGGGGCGGATGGAAGGCCGCTCGGTGCTGCAGTGGGACAAGGACGACTGTGCCGCCATCGGCATCGTCAAGTTCGACCTGCTCGGCCTCGGCATGCTCAACGCCCTCCACCTGGCGGTCGACCTCATCGCCGACACCCACGGCGTCAAGGTCGACCTGTCGACCATCCCCCAGGAGCCCGAGATCTACCGGGCGCTCACCGCGGCGGACACCGTCGGTCTGTTCCAGGTGGAGTCGCGGGCGCAGATGGCGACTCTGCCCCGCATGAAGCCGAAGACGTTCTACGACCTGGCGGTGGAGGTGGCGCTCATCCGCCCCGGACCCATCCAGGGCCAGTCGGTGCACCCCTATCTGCGGCGCCGCAACGGTGAGGAGCCGATCCGCTACCCGCATCCGCTCGCCATCCCCATCCTCGAGAAGACCCTGGGTGTGCCCATCTTCCAGGAGCAGTTGATGGAGTTGGCCCGGGTGTGCGCCGGGTTCGACGGCGGCCAGTCCGATCGGCTGCGGGCCGCCATGACCCACAAGCGCTCGGAGCGGGAGATGGGCAAGCTGCGGGACGAGGTGTACGCCGGGATGGAGGCGAAGAGTGTGGTGGGTGCAGCCGCCGACGAGATCTGGGAGAAGCTGCAGGGCTTCGCCAGTTTCGGGTTCCCCGAGAGCCACTCGGTGAGCTTCGCCTACATCGTCTACATGTCGGCCTGGCTCCGCCATCACTGGCCCGCCGAGTTCCTGGCCGGGTTGTTGAACGCCCAACCGATGGGCTTCTACAGCCCCAACAGCCTCGTCCAGGACGCCCAGCGTCACGGGGTGATCGTGCTGCCGCCCTGTGTCAACGCCTCCCAGCATGACTGCACCGTCGAATGGGTGGATGCCGACCCCGACGATGTGGTGGGGTATCTGGGCGGGCGGTGGCGGCGGGGGAGGGGTGCGCTCGACGACGATCTGCGCTCGGCGGTGGCGATGCGGATGGGTCTGCGCTACGTGCGCAATCTCGGCGACGCCGAGATCACCCGGATCGAGGCCGCCCGCTTCACCGGTGGTCCGTTCGCCTCGCCCAACGATCTCGCCCACCGTACCGGTCTCCCCGTCGACGCCTACGAGGGCCTAGCCGCCGCCGGCGCCCTCGAGTCGATCGGGCTGGGACGCCGTGCCGGCATCTGGGCGGCCGGTGCGTTGGCCGAGATCGACCCCAACCGGCTGCCGCTGTCACCCGGCGTCGACCCGCCCCCCATTCCCGAGATGTCCGAACAGGAGGCCCACCTGGCCGACCTGTGGGCGGTGCAGGCGTCGACGGTTCACCCGATCGAGTTCGTGCGTCACCGGTTGGACGGCTGCCTGCGCATCTCCGAGGTGCTCGCCCTGCGACGGACCGTCCGCAAGGTGCGGGTGGGGGGCGTGGTCACCCACCGCCAGCGGCCGGGCACTGCGGCCGGTGTGATCTTCTTCAACCTGGAGGACGAGACCGGGATGCTCAACGTGGTGGTGCTGCCCCCGGTTTGGGCCGAGTACAAGCTGCTGGCACGCCGGGTCCCGGCCCTGATCATCGAGGGGATGGTCGAGTACCGCGATGGCGTCACCAACCTCGTCGCCCAGCGCTTCGAGCCGATCGAGGTGACGACCGCCGGCTCCCGCGACTTCCGCTGACTCCGTTCTGGGGACGAAACCGACACTCCGGCGGTCGATTCTGACCCCAGATCGGGGTGGGGTGGCTCCGGACTCCGTTCTGGGGACGAAACCGACACTCTGGCGGTCGATTCTGTCCCTGGATCGGAAACTCGGGTTCGACGCCGTGGATTGACGGCGGAGCGGAGAGTGAACGGCCAACCGGCTGATGGCTTGTCGCCAAGGGTCGGCCTCGTACACTGCCGAGCCGTCCGGCGCCCGTCGGGCCAGGACTGGAGGGGTCAGCGATGGTGAAGTGGTGGTCAGTAGTCGCGTTGGGGTTGGTGTTGGCTGCATGTGGTGGCGGCTCGGGAGCCGTCACCACGCTGGCTCCGACCACGACGACCACACTCGCGCCGACCACGACGACCACGCTCGCCCCGACCACAACCACCACCCCGGCGCCGACGACCACCACCACCGATGCTCATACGACGACCGCGGTGGTGCTCCCGGCGGCGCCCGACCCGGGGATCGCCGGAGCGGTGTTGTTCGCAGACCCCGAGGGCGACTACACGATGTGGGTGAACCCGGATTGGCCGGAGTTCCACGGGTCACTCGTGTCCGGGGTCGAGGTGTGGGGTATCCCCACCGATGATCCGGGTGAAGTGGGTGGCGAGCCGTTTGCTCCCAACATCAACGTCCTGACCTCGATGCCTACCTGGAGTTGAGCATCGCCAGCGCCCCGGCCCTGCTGAAGAACTTCGAAATGGTGGAGTCCCAGGTGCTCGAAGGGGCTCTGCAGCAGCTGGCGATCATGGAGTATCGGGGGACGGCTTCGGGCGCCGATCTCCGCTTCTTTGCGGTGTTCGGCCTGCGACCCGACCGAGCGGTGATCGCCACGTTCACGGCCCTTCCCGGTCAGTACGATGACCTGCTCCCCGAGATCGAGCCCTACCTGCTCACGCTGGTTCCCGCCCCGTGACCGTGCGGGGGATCATCCTTGACAGTCGAACAGGTGTTCGATAGGATGACCTCATCGGATACCGGTCCTGCTGGGCACGCCGATGGCGCCCTCAGGGAGCGGGGCCGGTATCCATCGATCTCCCTTGTGCGCATCGCGACATCTGGCCCCCTGGCTCACTTGATTTGGATAACATTGTTATCTATAGTGGATAGTGAAGCTATCCAAGGAGGGTGTGATGTCGTTGGTCCTCTCTGACATGTCGATGTTCGTTGCCGGTGTGCTGCTGGTGTCGCTGGTGACGATCGAGTTCGGCGGTATGTTCCTGCTGCGGGTCAGTTCCGGTCGCGAGCCCGCCACGAACTTCCAACGCGGGTTCTTCCGGGCAGGTCACGCCCACGCCGGCGTCCTCGTGGTGCTGTCCCTCGCCACCCAGCCCTATGTCTCGGTGGCCGGCCTGGACGGGGTGTGGGAGATGCTCGCCACGTTCGGGGTGCCGGCATCCGCCATCCTGATGTCCGCCGGCTTCTTTCTCTCGGCCATCGGCCGCGGACGTGAGAAGCCCAATCGGTTGATCGCACTGGTGTTCCTCGGAGCGGCGGTGTTGGCGGCTTCGGTGCTCACCCTCGGTGTGTCGCTCCTGACCGTCTG
>JBHJOH010000092.1:0-6353 GCA_050329955.1 Acidimicrobiia bacterium
TCGAGGCGCGGGTTGGAGGGCGACTCCAGCCACACCATGTCGGCTTCGGCGGTGGCAACAACCCAGGCCGCGGTGTCGTCGTGTTGGAGGATCCCGACGGTCCAGCGACCGGTCGCCACACCGTCGGAGAGCAGCGTGGAGACGCCGTGGTAGGTATCGGGACCGATGACGACCCGGCCGCCGATCGGAACCTGATCGAGGACCGCCGCCACCGCCGCCATCCCCGACCCGAATGCGACCGAACGACCGCCGTCCAGTTGCCCCATGGCGAGCTCAAAGGCGTCGACGGTGTCGGTTCCGTCGGATCGTGAGTACCAGTGAGTCCCGCCCGCAGCGAAGTTCGAGGCGGGAACGATCGGATGGTTCAGGGGCTCGCCTGCGCCCGAGGGTCGTCCGACGTTGACGAGAACCGTGTCGATGTGGAGGGGGGATGTCACCGGGAGAGGCTACATCCCATACCTGGCCACTCCGCTGGAGTGGCTGGCGGCTCGGCCCTGGTGCTGTGACCAGAGGCGACAACCCACAACCAGGCGTACGTTGCAGGACACGGCCCTATCCGAACGACCGCATGAGGAAGGTGGCCATCTGCTCACGGGTCACCGAGTTGTTGGGGCAGTAGTGGGTGTCCGAGCACCCCACCGTGATGCCCGACTTCGCCAGCGCCTGGATCTCGGCCTCGAACTTGGAGGCGTTGTCGTCGACGAATCGATCGGTGGAGCTGGCGGGCAGGTCGAGGGCTCTGGCGAGGAACACGGCCATCATCTCACGGGTCATGGGGGCATCGGGGCAGTAACGGCCCGATGCGCACGGCTCGGCGATACCGGCCTCGGCCATCGCCTGGATGGCACCCTCGAAGATCGACGAGTTGTCGTCGCTGAAGCTGTCGCCGCGGCCATCGGGGAGACCCATGGCACGTTGCAGAAAGGCCGCCATCTGACCGCGGGTCACGGTGTCGAGCGGGCAGTACTGGATGGGGCTGCATCCCTTGGTGATGCCCGACTGGGCGAGCCACTCGATCGAACCCTGGTGCACGGAGGCGTCGTCGTCCCAGAACGTTCCCTGGTAGTCGGATGGACCGACCGAGTCCATGAACACCTCGGCCACCCACACGGAGCCGTCGGAGACGACCACCCCGACGCCCACATGGCTGTAGCGCACATTGAGGATGTTCTCCCGGTGGCCGGTGGAGTTCATGAGGGCCTCGTGAACCTGGGCGATCGATCCTGCGTAGCCGACGTTCTCCCCGATCATCTCCCAGCCGCTGGTGACGTCGCCGAGGTCCGGGTTGTGGAAGAGGTAGCCGGCATCGGCCACGGCCTGGGCCTGGAACTGGGCTCCGGCGTCGAGATCGGAGTGGCGCTTGAGCTCGTTGAGCCCCCGGTCGGTGCGCTCCTGGTTGATGAGATCGATCAAATCGTCCCTGGCCGAGGTCGAGGCGAACGCCTGCAACGGCATGAGCGCCGTCAGAAGAACCCCCGAGAGGAGAACGAGTGCCAGCCGGTCTCTGAATTGCTTCATGTGAACTCCCTGTGACTAGTCACTCCGCGTCCCTTCGACCTAGTCACTGATCCGGGCACGATAGCAAAAGCGGGCAGTGGGGCAAATGCGCATCACAAGCCAAATGCCCGCACCAGGAACGCCGCCATCTGACCCCGCGTCACCGGATCATCCGGACAGAACCGATCAGCCCCACACCCCGCCGTGATCCCAGCCGCCGCCAACGCCTCGATCGACGACCCGAACGGCGACCCCCCGACATCAGAGAAACGCCCCCCGGTAACCGCGGTTCCGATGTCGATCAGGTCGGCGAAGACGAACACCACGTAGATCGCCCCACCGGCCTCGACGGTTCCGACTCCGACGGCGTCGTACAACGGATCGATGACGTTGTCCCGATGGCCGGGGGAAGCCATGAAGGCCAGGTGCAGGGACTCGGCGCCGTACCCGACGCCCACGTTCTCCCCGAGCTTCAACCAGCCGTCGGCCAGCACCGATCCGAGGTCGGCGTTGTGGAAGATGAACCCGGCCTCGGCCATCTCAGCGGCATGGAGGCGGGCCCCGGCGGTCAACTCGGCCATCGGGGCCAGAGCCCCAACTCCGTGTGCTTCCCGCTCCTCATCGAGGAGAGCGAGGAAGTCGGCCTCGATCTCGTTGGGGTCCGCCGAGCCGGTGAGTGCCGTCCCGGGCACCGAAAGAGACCACACCAGCGTCGCCAGGATCACCACCGTCCGTGGTCTCGAGAACCTCATGCCTCCGACATCGGCAGAAGCGTTTCCGAAACTTGAGGCCAGAAGACCCCGGTCTCACCAACCGGGACCCAGGTCCCGGCACCCGATGACCCACCAGGGACCCCGGGACGGCTCCGAGCCGGGGGCGGGGCCGGAGACCCGCCCAGGGCTTCACTTCATCGCGGGAGCTTTGGTGGGGTGGTGGCGGGCCGTCGGGAGAGGTCCGGCGTCACCGGAGCATCTGGACCCATGATGGCCAACACCTCGGCGATGGCCCGCTCGAGCTGCGGGTCACCGGTGGCATGAGGAGCGAACACCACTTCGATGTCGGGGTCGGTCCCGTAGTTCTCCACCGCGAACCCCACGTCGCTGAACCAGGTCCCGAACTCGGGCTGGGTGGTGACGGTGCCGTCCACCAGCGACTGTTGCGGCCAGATGCCCACCACCCCACCCCAGGTCCGGGTCCCGATCAGCGGACCGAGCCCGGCCAGTTTGAAGGTGTGCGAGAAGATGTCGCCGTCGGAACCGGCCATCTCGTTGGTGATACACACCATGGGACCCGCCGGGGAATCGGTCGGGAACGGGTACGGCTGACGCCAGCGGGTCACCCGGTAGCCGAGGCGACGACGAGCCAGTTTCTCCAACAGCAGCTGGCTCACGTTCCCTCCCCGGTTGAACCGGACGTCGATGACCAGGCCCTCCTTGTCGACCTCGTGGCGCCACGAACGGTGGAACTCAGAGAAACCGGGCGCCTGCATGTCGGGGATGTGGAGGTAGCCCAGCCGACCCCCGGAAGCCTCGACGACCGCACGGCGGTTGCCGTTCACCCAAGCCCGGTACCGCAGCGCCAGCTCGGACGCCAGCGGCGTGACGACCACGGTCCGTGGCTTGCGACGGCCGCTGGCCACCGTGAGCCGCACGGGCCGCCCGGCTCGATCGACCAGTTGACTGTCGGGTGAGGTCAGGCGGTCGAGCGCGACGCCGTCGATCGCCAACAGGCGGTCCCCGGGGGCGAGCCCCACCCCGGGCGCGGTTAGGGGAGAGGAAGCCGAGCGGTCCCACGGGTCACCATCGGGGATGGACTCGATCCTCCAGGCATTGCGCTCCCAGGCGATGTCCGCGCCGAGCCGCCCCAGCGACCAGGTGGGCTCGGGCCGGAAATCGCCCCCGAGTTCGTAGGCATGGCTGGTTCCCAGCTCGCCCTGCATCTCCCACAGCAGGTCGCTGAACTCCGATCGGGAGCCAACCCGCTCGATGATCGCGGCGTACCGATCGTGGACCGCCAGCCAGTCGACGCCCGACATGTTCTCCGACCAGAAGTGATCGCGCTGCAGCCGCCACGCCTCCGAGAACATCTGACGCCACTCGTCGGCGGGACGCACCTCGATTCGGAACCGCTCGAGATCGATCCAACCCGACTCGCGCCCCGGTGTCTCCTTGCCGGATTTGTCGTCCTTCCACGACGCGGGCACCACCCTGACACGGCGACGCCCCACCAGAGCGAGAACCCTGGCATCGCCACTCAACCCGAAACCACCGACCGCATCGGAGACGACTTCGAGTCGGTCGGCGGCGAAGTCCCACGCCTGCAGGGTCCCAAGCGGCCGTTCCGCCTCGACCCACGGAGTTCCCCGGCTTCCCGCCACAGGCCACGACAGGAAGAACGCCCGGCCCCGCGCCAAGGCAAGGCCCTGGTATCGACCGGCCGGTACCGGGAAGGCCACCATCCGTTCCGTGATGCCGTCGAAGTCGATCTCGATCCCCGCATCCGTCTTGCCCTGACCGTTCCCGTTGCCTTCACCGCCAGGAGCCCCGGGAGCCCGCGGTTGGCGATTCTGCACGCCAAAGGGCGACGGCTCGTCGCCACTCAGCGTCACCAGCACCGGGATCGACGAACGGGGAAACGAGTAGTCGTGGAAGACCGAATCCGGCACCGGGTCGAGCACCCGCGACGAGAGGAACGCCAGATACCTCCCATCGGGATCGAAGCTGGGCGTGTGGTCGACGAACTCAGGCCGTCCGAGGATGCGGGTTCGGCGCGACCGCGTGTCGGTCAGGTGGATGTTCATCGTGGTGCGGGTGGTGGAGGCGCCGTAGGCCAGCCACCGCCCATCGGGCGACCAGGCCACCCCCCCGATCCACGAGAACGGCGAGCGGTGCACCATCCTGGCCGTGCGCCTACCCAGGTCGACCAGCCACAGCTCGTGGCGGTGGTTGGTGACGGCAACCCGGGAGGCACCGGCCGGAGCGGGCAGGATCGACCTGATCCGCCCCAGGTCGCGATCGATGATCTGGGGAGGTGCCGACCCGTCGGCCGACTCAACCACCAACCGTTCTTCGCCAGGCTCGTCGGTGACGGCGACCACCCGCTCGCCATCGGCCAGCCAGGTGGTGAGACGGCGGCGATTGCGCGAAACCGGCCCCAACCGGATCGGTGCGCCCTCCCACAGCGGCGCCACGAACGACGCTCCCCGTCCGGTCACCGCCAGCGAGTGTCCGGCCGGATGCAACCCCACCGACTCGAGGTGGCGGGCTGCGCTCACCTGACGGCGGTTGAGCTGGGGCCGGGCCGACACGATGCCGACGTCGATCGGATGACCGTCGTCGGCTCCGGGGTCCAGCACCCAGAGGTCGGCTCCGCACTGGTAGACGATGCGACGCCCATCGGTGCTGGGGAAACGAGCGTAGAACTCCTCGTGGTGGGTGTGCCGCCTCAACCCGGCGCCGGCCGGGGTCACCGAGTAGAGGTTGCCGGTGCCCTCGTGGTCCGACAGGAAGTAGATCCTCCGCCCGACCCACATCGGTGATGCCAGGTTGCCGGCCAGGGCAACCAGCGGCTCGAAGACTCCGTCACCGCTTCGATCCACCCAGATGCTCCCTGCCCGGCCACCGCGATACCGCTTCCAACGGGCGGGGTCGAAGGTGTTGCGCCCGAGCACCATGCGCCGCCCGGGCCCGTGAGCGACCGAGAATGCAGGCCCGACCCCGAGCGCCCTCGGCTGGGAACCATCGACGGGAACCGCCCACAGGTGGGTCCATCCGGGGAATGGTTGGCGGTGATCGGATGCGGCGAGAACCGCCGACCCGTCCGGCCGCCATCCGGCCACCTGCGTCGAAGTCCCCAGGTGTGAGAGCCGCCTGCTGGGCCCGCCGTCGGCTGCCATCAGGTGCACCTCCGGCCGGCCCTCGTCCCGACTTATGAAGGCGAGCCGCGACCCGTCGGGTGAGAACCGGGGGTGGGCATGACTGCCGGGGTTGGCTGTGATCCGTGAGGCGGTACCACCGTCGGCGTCCACCTGCCAGAGGTCGTCCTCCGACACGAACACGACGTGATCCCCGTGGATGGTGGGATGTCGGTAATAGCCGCGGCCGGCCACTGGAGACCTCTCGATGGGGTCCGCAAGGTTACCCGGCGGGTTTCACCGCCCGGCGCGAGCCCGGTCCAGGAAGTCGAGAACGGCGGAGCGGTATGCGTCCGGGTCCAGATTCCATGCCCGGTCGGCACCCGCTCCCGCGATCTCGACCAGCTTGACCACATCCGGGCGCGACTCGGCCAGAGTCCGGCTGTCGGAGATGGGATGGTCGGCGTCCTCGTCTCCATGGAGCACGAGCACGGGCACCGTGATCTGGTTGGCCCGCTCCAGGTAGTCGGTGGTCTCCCAGGTGATGCCGTATCGCAGCGAAGCAAGCACGGCACCCATCTCGCGTACCGTCCACGGCAACGACCCGATCAGACCCTCGGTGGACGAAGCAGTGTGGAAGACCGACGACTTGAGGTCGAGGACCGGCCCGTCGAGGATGACACCCGCCACGCCGGGGTCCCGGTACAACTCCGCCACCACCACCGCCCCACCCGAACCGTATCCCACCAGGAAGACCGCGCCGGCACCCGCTTCCCGGGCGTGAGCGATGGCAGCAGCCACGTCATCGCGTTCACCGACGCCGAACGTCATCAAGCCGGCGGCGTCCGACGGCTGCCCGGGTTGATTGCGGTAGGTCACGGCGAACTGGCTGAAGCCCTCACCGTCGAGCAGACCCATCATCCGCAGACTCTGGTCGGGACCGGAGGCGCGGTCGGGCACATGGATCACCCAGGTGGAGCTCCCCTCGATGAGCCAGGCGTCC
>JBHJOH010000093.1:0-6040 GCA_050329955.1 Acidimicrobiia bacterium
CTCTGGATCGCCCGGCGTTCCTGGCGGTCGCAGCCCGGGTGGGCGGTACCAGGGTGGGCGGTACCAGGGTGGGCGGCACCAGGGTGGGCGGCACCAGGTTGATTGACAACGTCGCTTTCGACCGCGTCGGCGATCGGTTCGTGGCCGACCGGGGCATCACCCACCACGGACCAGACTGATGCTGCTGGCTCTCGATGTCGGCAACTCGACCACCGTGATCGGCCTCTTCGACGGTGACCGCCTGATCAGACGTTGGCGCATCTCCACCACGTCGCGCACCCCCGACGAGTATGAGCTCCTTCTCGACGGGCTTTTGGCGGCCGACGCCCCCGCCATATCCGGCTCGGCCATGGCCAGCGTCGTCCCGTCGGTGACGGAGGCTCTGCGTCCGGCGTTGGCTCGTCTCACGGGTGAACACGTGGTGGTGGTCGGTCCCGGAACGAAGACCGGCCTGCAGATATCCGTCGACAACCCCCGCGAGGTTGGAGCCGATCGCATCGCCAATGCGATCGGGGCCATCGACCGCCATGGCGTTCCGGTGATCGCCGTCGACTTCGGCACCGCCACCACCGTCGACCTGATCGGACCGATGGGTGCCTACCTCGGCGGCGCCATCGCCCCGGGGGTGCGGGTGGCGAGCGAGGCGCTCATCGAGTCGACCTCGGCGCTGCGCAGGGTGGAGCTGACGGTGCCCAGGCACGTGATCGGTCGCAGCACGGTCGAGGCCACCCAGTCCGGGCTCATGTACGGGTTCGCCGGACTGGTCGATGGTCTGGTGACCCGGTTTCTCGAAGATCAGACGCTTCCGGACACAACGCCGGTCGTCGCCACCGGCGGCCTCGCCGCGGTGGTGGCGCCCCTGTGCCGGCTCGTCACCACCATCGACGCCGACCTCACCCTGTGGGGTCTGCATGTCATCTTCCAACGCAACCCGATTTGAACCCTGGGACGGATCGGTCCAAAGTGCCAGCCTTCACCGGAGACGATCAGCCATGACCGAACAGGCCATCCCCGACCACGAGACAACCGATCCGCTCAATTCCCAGACGGGCGACGAGCACGAGCGCAGCGGGCTCGCCGATCATCCGCTCACCGCCGCCCGCCTCGCCAAGGTCGAGGGGAGTCGGGCTGCCGGCACCGAGACCTACCCGGTGGGGTTCCGACGAACCCACACCAGTGAGGATGTCCGGAGCCGACACGGGGATCTGGAGCCGGGGGCGTCGACCGGCGAGACCGTGACGGTGGCGGGTCGGATGATGCTCAAGCGGAGCTTCGGCAACCTCGTGTTCGCCACCCTCCAGGACGGGGCCGGACGCATCCAGATCATGGCCCAACGCGACCAGCTGGGTGACCGCCTCGATGAGCTGGAGGATCTCGACGTGGGCGACACCGTCGGCGCCCCCGGCGAGGTCGTCACCACCCGCAAAGGAGAGCTGAGCGTCAGGATCGCGGACTTCTCGTTGCTCGCCAAGGGCCTGCGACCGCTCCCTGAGAAGTGGCATGGACTGAGCGACATCGAGACCCGGTCGCGTCGTCGTTATCTCGATCTGATCGTGAATCCCGATTCCCGCGCCGTCGCCATCGCCCGGGCGCGCATCGTCTCGGAGCTTCGGCGTCAGTTCGAGACCCGGGGCTATCTGGAGGTGGAGACCCCGGTGCTGCTCACCCAGGCGGGAGGCGCGCTGGCCCGGCCGTTCGAGACGCATCACAACGCCCTCGACATCGGGATGTACCTGCGCATCGCCACCGAGCTGCCTCTCAAGATGCTGATCGTCGGTGGACTGGAGAAGGTCTTCGAGATCGGCCGCATCTTCCGCAACGAAGGGATTGACGGGACCCACAATCCCGAGTTCACGATGCTGGAGTCGTACGAGGCCTACGCCGACTACCACGACATCCTGGGACTGGTCGAGGAGGTCGTCTCGTCCGTCGCCGTCTCTTCGACCGGCTCCAGTGTCGTCGAGTACCAGGGTCGTCCCCTCGACCTGACCCCGCCGTTCCGCCAGGCCCGCATGGTGGATCTGGTTGCCGAGGTGGTTGGTGAGCCGGTGTGGCCCGCCCCCGATGACCTCGCCGCCATCGCTGCTCGCAACGGTGTCGAGGTCGACGAGGGTTGGGGTTCCGGCAAGGTGATCGAGGCAATGTTCGATGCGCTGGTCGAGCACACCATCTGGGAGCCGGTGTTCGTGATGGACCACCCGGTCGAGATCTCGCCGCTGGCTCGTCGCCACCGTGACGACGATCTCCTCACCGAACGCTTCGAGCTGTTCATCGCCGGCGCCGAGTACGCCAACGCCTACTCGGAACTCAACGACCCCATCGATCAGCGGGGACGGTTCACCAACCAGGCCGCGGCTCGGGCCGCCGGTGACTCCGAGGCACATGTGGTCGACGAGGCGTTCCTGCGGGCGCTCGAGTACGGCATGCCACCCACCGGGGGCCTCGGCATCGGCGTCGATCGCCTGGTCATGCTGCTCACCGATCAGACCCACATCCGCGACGTGATCCTGTTTCCGACGATGCGACCGGAGGACTGATCCGGGCACCGGTTGGCGGTCTCGGCGGAGGTGACCCCCACGGCGATCGTCCGGTGCCGACGGTTTTCGCGTTGTCGGCACTTGACTCCCAGCATCGTGGGCCGACAGGACAGGCATGATCAGGTTGCATCACTTCAGAGGCGAGGAGTACTTCCTCAACTGCGACCTCGTCGAGAGCGTCCAGTCCACCCCCGACACTGTGCTCACGCTCTTCGATGGGCGCAAGATGGTGGTAGCCGAGACCGCCGAGCAGGTCGTCGACCTGATCAGGCTCTACCGGGCTTCCATCCTGCGGGAGGCCGACGCTCTTCGCTCGGGCGGAGCCAACCTGGTTGTCTTCCCCGGCGGACTCAAGGACTGAGGCTGGCCGGTGACGGTTGACCGTATGACCCGGTTGACCCGTTGATCAGATCTGTGCGACGTTGTGCGAGTCGATGGTCGCCTGTTCGGCGATCCGGATGCAAGAGTCGAGGACGGTTCCCGAGGTGTGGCCGGCGTTGATGACCTCGACTGCGCCGACCTTGAACTGGCCCAGGTCGGGCAGGGAACGGAGCGTTTTGGCGAGCAGGTCTGCAACCCGGTCGGCTACCACTTGAATGGTGCCGGGCTTGAGGTCGGCCAGTGTGGAAGCGAAGGTCATGTCGTCGATGCGACCCACCTCGTCGACCTCCCGAACCCCTGCGCCGATGGTGGCCGCCAAGTGTTGGATGATCTCGAGGTCGTTCGGATCGGCGGCGTCGAGCGATCGAATGGTGGGGAAACGCACCACCAGGAGCCCGTAGATGTCACCGCGTCGAGCCATCCACTTCCGCCCCCGTTCGAGGGACTCGAGGATGCCGGTGCGGTTGAGGATGCCGGCGTCGAGGTCGGTGGTTCCGACCACCTCGAGCGTGAGCTTGAGCCTGTCGAGCTCATCGAGTGTGTCGAGCAGCAGACGTTCCATCTCGACGGGGTCGGTGGGTAATTGGCGGTCCATCCGTTCCGACGATAGCTCCCGAGCCGTGAATGGGAAGGGTCATAGGAAAGTCAAACCCGATCCGATCAGCGTCGATCGAGGCGTTGGGAGTCGAGCGCGTCGGCCACGTTCTCCTCGACCCAGCTCCACCCCCGCCATCGGCCCCTCCCCCCGGCACCCGTCCCGACGCTCCCTCGACTCCTCCTGCCCTTAACGGCGCTCGATTCCCGCCGACTGGAACTTGACCATGAGTACCGCCTACCGCCAGCAACTCGCAGCCGTGGCAGAGACGCTCCACTCCGAGCGCCAGTTGCTCGAGCACCTTTTGTTCAAGCTGGTGGAGGCGCGTCTGGTGCTGGCGGCGGATGAGGCACGGTTCCTTCCCCAGGCCCTGCGTGAGGTCGAGGTCCTCGTCGACAAGGTTCGTTTTGGTGAGGGACACCGCCAGCTGGCGATCCGCCGGTTGGCTACCGCCATCGGCGAACCCGAGGACCGGATCACGTTGTCGTTCCTGGTGCAATGGTCGCCGGAGCCGTTCCGGACCATGTTCGCCGAGCACCGCGACCACTTCCGGCGTCTGACCACCGAGATCGAGCAGGCATCGCTCGACAACCGCAGGCTGGCCAATCTGGCCGTTCAGAATCTGTCCGACACACTGGGAACGCTGCTGGGCGGTCCCGACCCCGGCACCTACACCCCCCAGGGCATCCGTGGTGGGGCCACGGTCGTGCTCCCTACCCGGATCGATGAGGTGCTCTGATGGCGGGCTTTTCGGCATTACATGTTGCCCTGAGCGGCTTGCGAGCCGCCCAGATGGCGATGGACACCGCCGCCCATAACGTCTCGAACGCCAACACCGTCGGCTACACCCGCCAGAAGGTCGATCTCACCACCCGTTTCCCCAGGATGACGGCCGACGGCCAGATCGGGTTGGGCGTCCAGGTGTCGGACATCTCCCGGGTGCGTGACGCCTTCCTCGACGCCCGCTACCGGTCGAGCGCGGCCGCATCCCAGTCGATCGATGCCCGCTCCGCCTTCCTGGATCGGGCTGAGCTGGTACTGGCGGAGCCGGAGATGGGCGTGACAGCCGAGTTGAGCCGCCTGTTCGAGAGCTTCGAGGATCTGGCGCTCAACCCCCCCGACGAGGCTTCCCGGGTGGCGGTCCTCGAGCAGATCTCGGCGCTCACCGGTCGGGTCAACGCCGTAGCCACCGGGTTTCAGTCACTCCGGTCCGATGGCGAGGTGGCCATGACCGCCACCGTCGACGAGGTGAACAGCGCCCTGCAACGGGTCGCCGAACTCAACGTCGCCATTCTCGACGCCTCGACAGCACCGGGTCAGCCCAACGACCTCATCGATCAACGCGACCTGCTGTTGGACCGGCTGGCGGCGCTCGCCGGAACCACTGTTTCGATGGACGGCAACGGGTCCGCCCGGGTGTCGATCGGAGGCATCTCGCTCGTCAACGGCGCCACCGCCCGTCCCTTGCACTATGACACCTCCACCGGTCAGGTGATCCATCCGAGCGGAGTGGCTGTAATCCCGGGAGGAGAGCTTCGGGGAATCCAGCTCGCCATCACCGAGGACGTCCCCAACCTCATGACCCGGTTGAACGACTTCGCGGTGGACCTCGCCGCCGCCATCAACGGTATCCACAATGGTGGGTTCACCGCTGCCGGCGCTGCCGGAGGCGATCTCCTCGGCTACGACCCGCTGGCCCCCGCTCTGACGCTGGCCAGGCTGGTCACCAACCCGGCCGACCTTGCGACCGCTGCCGCCGCCGGGCCCCCGTACCCGGCGTTCGACGGCTCGGTGGCCCAGCAGGTGGCCGACCTCCGGACCTCGATGTCGGCTTCTGGCGGCACCCAGTCCCTGTCCGACTCCTACCGGGCCTTCGTTACCGCCCTCGGGCAGGAGTCGGCCGCAGCCCGCACCTCGGCGGAGACACAGGCCGGCCTCTCGTCGGCGGCGGAACTGGCCCGTACCTCGAGTCACGGGGTGTCGGTCGATGAGGAGATGGTGAGCTTGATGGAGTTTCAACGGATGTACGAGGCGGCTGCTCGCGTGATCACCACCGTGGATCAGGCGCTCGACACCGTGATCAACCGTATGGGCGTCGTCGGGAGGTGATGACCGGTGAACATGAGAATCACGAACCGGATGATGGTGGACCTGGCGGTCCAACGAATGAATACTCGACTCGGGCAGTTCGAACGCTCCCAGCGTGACCTGGCGACCGGCCGGCGTATCCACGTCGCCAGCGACGATGTGGCCGGGATGAACGCAGCCATCGGGCTGCGGGGATCCCTGGCTGCCAACGCCCAGGCGCAGCGCAACGCCCAGGACGGCCTCATGTGGACCGACCTGGCCGACTCCCGGCTCGGCGCCATGGTCGATCAGCTGCAGCGCGTTCGAGAACTCGCCGTGCTCGGCGGCAACGGCACCGCCAGCCCGGTGGAGCTGGCGGCGATGGGCGTCGAGGTCGCCGAGACCAGCCAATCCTTCCAGTCGCTCGCCAACGCCAAGCTGAGTGGGCGTCCCCTCTTCG
>JBHJOH010000094.1:0-2217 GCA_050329955.1 Acidimicrobiia bacterium
GGGTGAGCCCGATGATGAGCGTCACCCGATCCTCCTGGGCGTTGACCCCCGGAGCGGCCAGGGCGAACAGGACCATGAACATCGAGACGAGAGACACGATACGGCGCAAGGTGAACCTCCAACAGCGTGTCCGCAGGCTATCGGGTCACGCAACCCTGACCGGCCGTTCAGCAGACATTTTCGTGAAACTTCGATTGCGGAACTACCGGTCCGGTACGTTCTACGTTCTGGCTGGCTGCTGGCTCGGAACGTCCGACGTCCGACGCAATACGCAACACGCAGGAACACGCGTTCCGGCTGGAAAGCTGAAGCGAGCGGCGAGCCTTCCGATCCTACGAGCGTTGTGGAGCCCTTCCGGTACGTTCTGCGTTCTTGCTGGCCGCTGGCCGCTTCTCTTCTCGTGAAATAGTTCTCATGCCTGCTAGGTTGATGTCGATAGGATTGAAACGAATCAATCTGCACACAAAACCCGGTTTTCGGGTTCATGAAAAGGACTGATGATGATTACGGACACCACCAGCTTGGTGGTTATCGACCCCTCGACCGAGTTTGGCGAGGCAGCCCTCGACCTGATCGAAGTGGGCCCCCGCGTGACGCTGTTTCTGATGCTGTCCGGCCCGTCGGCCGGGGCGCTCGAGGCGTTCGCCAAGAATGAAGGCATCAGCGTCTCCGAGGCCGGAGACATCTACCTCGACCAGGTTTCCACCCGCCTGCGCCGCACCGGCGTGAAGGTGGAGGCATGGTCTTCCACGGGCGACGACCCCATCGAGGAACTGCTCGAAGCAGTCGAGCGGACCGATGCCGCCCGGGTGGCGGTTCCGGCCTCCAGCCGGATGTTCGGGCGTCGCGGGCTGTCGGAGCTCGCCAAGTACTCGACCGTTCCGGTGATGGTGGCCCCGGCCGCCTGACCGACCTCGGTCAGCCCAGTACGTCTCCGACCGCGCCGGCGATCCCGGAGACGATCACCGTCAGCTCGTCCTCGGTGACGGTCAACGGTGGTCCGAGCAGCAATCCATCGCCATCGGCCCCGTCGGCGCATCCACTCACCGGGTAGGGGATGACGCCACGGGCGATGGCGGCGGTGCGGAGTCGTTCCACCAGCCTCTCGGAGGCCGGGAACGGACGCTTGTCGTCCCGGTCCGCCACGAACTCGATCCCCACCAACAGCCCCCGCCCGCGCACGTCACCGACGTTGGGATGAGACCCGAGCGTCGACGCCACCATCGCCTTCAGCCTGGCTCCCAGCGCGGCTGAACGGGCTATCAGGCTCTCGGACTCGAGGATGTCGAGCACCGCCAGCCCGGCGGCCGCCCCGCCCGGATGGTGCGAATAGGTGTATCCGTGGTCGAACACCGGGTCGGCCGTGTCCGCCACCTCGCCGGAAGCGGCGCAGATACCCAGCGGCCAGTACCCCGACGACGCCCCCTTGGCCATGACCACGATGTCGGGTGCCACCGCCGGAGAGGGCAGGAAGTGCTCGATGGCGAACCACTCGCCCGTCCGGCCGAAGCCGGTCATGACCTCATCGGCGATCACAAGCACGTCGTGGCGACGACACACCCTGATCACCGCCTCCCAGTAGCCCTCGGGCGGGACGGCGGCACCGAGAGTGGCGCCCCCGATCGGCTCGGCCACAAAGGCGGCCACCCGCTCGGAGCCGATCTCGAGGATCGCCTGCTCCAGCCGTTCCGCATGCCAATCGGCGCAGCCATGGGGATGGGCGTCGTTCGGGCAACGGTATTCGTTCACGGCCGGGACGTGGGCGAAACGGCCCAGCCACGGCTCGTACCCGCGCCGCAATCCCTCACGACCCGACACGTCGAGGGCACCGATGGTGTTGCCGTGGTACGAGCCCCATCGTGACAACACCACGGTGCGGCTCTCCGCACCCTTCGCCAGGTGGTAGCTGCGGGCCAGCTTGAGGGCGGTCTCGGTGGCCTCGCTTCCACCAGAAACCGGAAACACCCGGGCGTCGGGCACGGGCAATCGTGCCGCCAGCCTGAAGGCATACTCCTCGACGATCGGGGAGGTGAACGAATGGGCATGCACGTAGTCGAGCGTGGCCAACTGGCGGGCGATCGCCTCGGCCACCTCCCGGCGGCCATGGCCCACACCGTTGACGACGGCGCCGGCACAGGCGTCGAGGTAGCGCCGGCCTTCGATGTCGGTGATCCACACACCCTCGGCGGACACGGCGACGGGGAGATCCTCGGCACG
>JBHJOH010000095.1:0-38539 GCA_050329955.1 Acidimicrobiia bacterium
GCAACCCGGTGATAGGTGCCGGGCCTCTCCCTGTCCTCCAGCTCCGCCTGGGCCACCGCAGTCTTGAAGTCGACATCCCACAGAACCGGGGCATCCTGGGTGTATGCCTCGCCCCGCTCGAGGTTGGCGAGGAAAGCCTTCTGGCTGGTCCGCTGGCTGTGATCGTCGATCGTGGCGTAGCTCTGGGTCCAGTCGACCGAGAGCCCGAGGGTCCGCCACAGGTGCTCGAACACTTTCTCGTCCTCTTCGGTGAGGCCGTGGCAGAGGGCGATGAAGTTGCGCCGGCTTATCGAAATCGGCGGTTCAGGCGGTTCCGCAGGCGCAGCGAAGTCGGGGTCGTAGGAAAGCGAGGGATCACAACGCACCCCGAAGAAGTTCTGCACCCTTCGCTCGGTGGGCAGGCCGTTGTCGTCCCATCCCATCGGGTAGAAGACCTCTTTGCCTGCCATCCGCTGGTAGCGGGCGACTGAGTCGGTCTGGACATATCCGAAGACAGACCCCATGTGCAGCGACCCCGACACCGTCGGCGGCGGGGTGTCGATGGCGAAGATCTCATCGCGTGTCTTGGAACGGTCGAAGCGGAAGGTGCCGTCTGACTCCCAGTGGGAATCCCACTTTCCTTCGAGGCCTTCCAGACCTGGCTTTTCGGGTATGTTTCGGGTCATTGAAGGGTCAAGGGTAACGGTCTTCCCGGCCGGATCGGTATCCCATCATTTGGTTACCCGTCGGGTTTGGGTTACTGTGTCGTTTCACATGACCGCCCTGTTTGTCTCGCTGCATCATCACCACCCCTCGCGGGTCGGTTGATGCTGCTCTGAACCACAAACAGACATAAAGCACACGCCGACCGGGATGGTCGGCATTTTTGTTTCTGCTGGCCAATCCCTTCCTCGAAAGGCCACGAAATGAGCAGCAACGACCAGATCCACCTCGCAGTCCCCAAGGGGCGCATCCAGCAAGGCGTCTTCGCCCTGCTCGCCGACGCCGGCATGGAGCTGCAGGCGGGCAACCGCGGCTACCGGCCGACGCTGTCGATCCCGGGATATGAGGTGAAGCTGCTCAAGCCGCAGAACATTGTCGAGATGTTGATGGCTGGATCGCGGGACATCGGTTTTGCGGGGGCCGACTGGGTCTCCGAGCTCGACGGGGACTTGATCGAGCTGCTCGACACCGGGCTCGACCCGGTGCGGATCGTCGCCGCGGCTCCCTCCGAGTTGCTCGAGTCCGGCAAGCTCCCCCTGCGTCAGATGGTGGTCGCCAGCGAGTACGAGCAGTTGACCAAACGCTGGATCGAGCGGAACGATCTGGACGCAGTGTTTCTGCGCTCCTACGGAGCCACCGAAGTTTTCCCACCCGAGGACGCCGATGTGATCATCGACAACACAGCCACCGGATCGACCCTGGCCTCCAACGGGCTGGAGGTAATCGACGAGCTGATGCAGTCGTCCACCCGCCTCTACGCAAGCAAAGGCGCCCTCGACCGCCCCGGTGCCAAGACCCGGATCGAGAGCCTCATCATCTCGTTGAAATCGGTGCTCGACGCCCGGACCCGGGCCATGATCGAGCTCAACGTCCCCAACGAGTTCCTTGAAGCCGTCATCGAGATCCTTCCCAGAATGAGGGAGCCCACAGTCGCCCCCCTGCACGGCGATCAAGGGATGGCGGTCAAGGCTGCAGTCCCCCGGCTGGCACTCCCCGACCTCATCCCCCTCCTCAAGGAGCGTGGCGCCACTGACATCGTCGTCAGCCGCCTGGAGCAGATCGTCCCATGATCGAGCCGTACCAACCCCCCGCCGTCGGCAACGACATCGACCTCGACCTCTCCCGAAACGAGGGCAGGCCGGTCGATCCCGAACTGCTCGCCAGGGTGGCCACCACGGCAGGTATTGCTCACCGCTACCCGGACACGTCGGAACTGCGCGACGCCATTGCCGAACTGCGCGGGGTGAATCCGGAGAGGGTCCTGATCACTGCCGGAGGTGACGACGCCCTCTTCCGCAGCTGCGCAGCCCTCATCATGGCCGGGACCCGGGTGGTGACCACAACTCCCACCTTCGAGATGGTGACACGCTACTCCGGCCTCCACCAGCCCGACCTGGTCGAAGTGCCGTGGAAGGACGAGCGCTTTCCTCTCGGAGCGGTAACCACCGCCGGAGCTGAAGGAGCGGTGTGCATCGTGGTCTCTCCGAACAATCCGACAGGTGAGGTGATCGACGCCGCCGACCTGACCGTTCTGGCCGCTGCCTTCGAGTTCGTTGTGCTCGACGGGGCCTACACCGAGTTCGCCGATGTCGACCTCACGGCCACCGCCCTCTCCCTCGCCAACGTGTTGATGATCCGCACCCTGTCCAAGGCCTGGGGCCTGGCCGGGCTCCGGGTCGGATACCTGCTCGGCGAGCCGACCACGGTCAAACGGATTGCCGCCTACGGGAACCCGTACCCGGTCGCGCGGATCTCCCTGGCCGTCGCCGCCGAGCGCATCCGCTCCAACGACGGTGTCGACGCCTATGTGGCCGAAGTGAAACGGGAACGGAGCGATCTGACCGGGTTCCTCCAGAGCAGGGGCCTCTTGCCGATTCCATCCCGGGCCAACTTCGTCTACTTCGACGATGCGGACCCACAACGGATTGCCGCAGAGCTTGCCGCCGCCGGGATCGCCATACGTACCTTCCCGGAACGGAGCGGCCTCGAAGAGGCAGTCCGGGTCACGCTTCCGGGCGACGCCGATGAATACGACCGACTTGTCGATGCACTGGCTTCGGCACTCAAAACGAAAGCGATGGAGTTGAACCCATGAGCAGGAGACAAAAACTGAGCCGCAAGACCCTGGAGGTCGAGATCACTGGAACTCTCGACCTCGACGGGACCGGGACATCGAAGGTTGACACCGGGCTCGGGTTCCTCGACCACATGCTCGCCGCCCTGTCGAAGCACTCCGGCATCGATCTCGAGATCACGGCGCGGGGTGACACCGGAGTCGACGACCACCACACCGTTGAAGACTGTGCCATCACCATCGCTGAAGCCTTCGACCGTGCCCTCGGCGACCGGGCGGGAATTGTCCGTTTCGGCAGCGCTTATGCGCCTCTAGACGAGACGCTGGCCCGTGCCGTGGTCGACCTCTCGGGACGCGGGTGGCCCGAGGTGAGCCTCGACTTCACACGGGAAAGGATCGGCGATGTCGCCACCGAGAACATCACTCACTTCTTCCGCTCGCTCGCCATCAGCGGGCGCATGGCCCTGCACGTCGACGTGCTCCGCGGCGACAACGACCACCACAAGGCGGAGGCATCGTTCAAGGCAACCGCACTTGCCCTCCGCATGGCTATCGCCAGGAGCGGGGCCGGCGGGGTGCCCAGCACAAAGGGAGTCCTGTGACAGGCCGGAATGTGATTATTCCCACCGGCACGGCAAACCTGGCCTCGGTGCTGGCTGCCTTCCGCAGGCTTGGCGTCGATCTCTCACCGGCGCAGACGGCTGACCAAGTGGACGCCGCCGACAGGGTGGTTCTCCCCGGGGTGGGCACGTTCGGCGCAGCAGCGGATCGACTCGACGAATTTGGCCTTACCGACGTCCTCCGCGGTCGGGTTGCCGCGGGGCTGCCGACCCTTGCGGTCTGCGTCGGGATGCAATTCCTCGCCTCGTCCAGCGAAGAGTCTCCAGGTGCCGCCGGCCTCGGAGCGGTCGAGGGGTCGATTTCCCGTTTCGACGAAGACCTGATCGTCCCCCAGCTTGCCTGGAGTCAGGTGATGCCGGATCCGGCTTCGCGCCTCGTCGAGCCGGGATGGGCATATTTTGCCAATTCCTACAGGCTGACAGAAGCACCGGACGGCTGGGCAAGCTCCACCGCAACCTACGGGAAGCCGTTTGTGGCGGCCCTGGAGCGCGACGGTGTACTCGCCTGTCAGTTTCATCCGGAGTTGTCCGGCCAGTGGGGGTCCGACCTCCTGCGACGGTGGCTCGATGCCACCGGGGACGCGGCGTGAGGCCGGTCACCAGGGTGGTCCCCTGTCTCGACATCCGCGACGGGCGAATCGTCAAAGGCGTCAAGTTCCAGAACCTGACCGACATGGGCGACCCGGCAACCCGCGCTGAGCTCTATCAGGACCAGGGGGCCGACGAAATCGTGCTCCTCGACGTCTCTGCCACTCCCGAGGGTCGCGCCCACAGCCTGGCTACGGTGCGCCGGGTTCGGGACCGTCTCTCCATCCCGCTCACCGTCGGCGGAGGTGTGCGGACAGGCGATGACGCAGCGCGGCTGCTCGACGCCGGCGCGGACAAGGTCGGGATCAACACTGCGGCTGTTGCCCGCCCCGGGCTGATCAACGAGATGGCGGACCGTTTCGGCTCGCAGTGCACCGTGCTCGCAATCGATGCCGCCCGCAACGATGCGGGCTGGTCGGTGGTGGTGCGCAGCGGGACCGAGTCCACTCCTCTGGGTGCAGCCGCCTGGGCGGCCACGGCCACCGAGTCGGGAGCCGGCGAGATCCTGCTCACCAGCTGGGACCGCGACGGGACCAACCTCGGCTACGACCTCGAACTGGTCTCGGCGGTTTCCAGCCGGGTCACGGTGCCGGTGATCGCCTCCGGTGGAGCGGCAGATTCGTCCGACCTGATCGACGGGGTGAACGCCGGCGCATCTGCGGTCTTGGTCGCTTCGATGCTCCACACCAACCGGACCACCGTCGACCGGATCAAAACTGAGATGCTCGAAGGCGGGATCGAGGTGCGGCCATGTTGATCCCGTCAATCGATATCGTCGACGGCAGGGCAGTACAGCTGATCGGCGGCGAAGAGGAGCGTATCGATGGTGGCAACCCCTTCGCCTGGCTGGAGCGTCTTTCCAGGTGCGGCGAGGTGGCGGTTGTTGACATCGATGCCGCCCGCGGCGACGGCGACAACGCCACACTCATCTCCGAGATGTGCCGCCTCGCCGATATCCGGGTTGGTGGGGGCATCAGAGATCTGGATACTGCTCGTGACTGGCTCGACCGTGGCGCCGCCCGCGTGGTGATCGGCACCGCCGCCGAGCCGGAGCTGCTCTCGGCACTGCCCCGCGACCGGGTCATCGCTGCCATCGACTCCCGCCACAGCTCGGTGCTCTCCCACGGCTGGCGCCAGGACACGGGTGACAGCCTGCTCGACCGCGTCACCCAACTTGGCCCGCACTGTGGCGGGATCCTGGTCACCTTCGTCGAGCTCGAGGGTCGTCTCGGCGGCACCGACCTAACCCGGGCCCGGTCGGTCGTTGAAGCCGCTCCGGGCACGAGGATCACCGTCGCCGGGGGAATCACCACGGCTGCGGAGATCGCCGCACTTGACGAGATCGGAGCCGACGCCCAGGTGGGCATGGCCCTGTACGCCGGGGAGCTCGGTCTTGCCGAATCCCTGACCGCTCCGATGCGCTCGGACCGGCGCGATGATCTCTGGCCGACGGTCGTCGTCGACGAAGCCGGAACTGCCCTCGGCCTCGTCTACTCCAGCCTCGACAGCGTCGCTGCCACCCTCGAATCCGGAGCCGGCGTCTACCAGAGCCGCAAGCGCGGGCTATGGGAGAAGGGCGCGACTTCGGGAGCTGGCCAGAAAGTTGTCAAGATCGACCTCGACTGTGACCGCGATACCCTCCGCTTCACTGTTCGGCAGTCACCCCCGGGCTTCTGTCACACCGGGTCGATGTCGTGCTGGGGCGAGGACCGCGGGCTGAGCAGGCTGGGACGACGTCTTGCCGCTCTCGCCGCCGACCCGCCCGATGCTTCCAATACCGCGAAACTGTTGGAAGATCCGGTCCTGCTGGCGGCGAAGCTGACCGAGGAGTCCGGGGAACTGGCTCGGGCATCTTCTCCCGAAGATGTCGTCCACGAGGCGGCTGACCTCATCTACTTCGCCCTGGTCAAGGCGGCATCGGCGGGTGTGGGCGTGAGCCAGATCGAAGCCGAGCTCGACCTTCGGGAGCGCCGGGTCACCCGCCGTCCCATGGAGAGGAGCGGCCAATGAGCGGCCCGCTACCGGTGAAGGCGGCGACCGATGTCATCCGTGAGCACCGCTCACCGGTGTCCGGGGAGATCCTGGGGCAGGCGGCGGATATCGTCGAAACCGTCCGCTCCGAAGGCGAAGACGCCCTCCGCCGCTACTCGGAGGGCTTCGGGGACATCGGAGAAGGCCAGGCAATAGTCCTCGACCGATCCGCCTTGCGGGGCGCTGTCGACGACATCGACGGTGAGACCGGCGACCTGCTGGAACGCATTGCAGACCGGGTGCGAAATTTCGCCACGGCCCAGCTCGGTGCCCTGGTGGCAATCGACGTCGCTGTTGACGGCGGCCGGGCCGGCCACAGCCTCAACCCGGTTCGCAGCGTCGGGGCATACGCCCCGGGGGGAAGGCACCCGCTCCCCTCGTCGGTGCTGATGACGGTCATCCCGGCCCGGGTCGCTGGGGTGGAACAGGTCTGGGTGGCTTCACCGAGGCCAACACCGGTCACCCTCGCCGCGGCGGGAATCGCCGGTGCCGATGGGCTGATCACAATTGGTGGGGCCCAGGCGATTGCGGCGCTCGCCTTCGGGACCGTCTCGCCGGCCTGCGACATGGTGGTCGGGCCGGGTAATGCCTGGGTGACCGCGGCCAAGAAGCACCTCTACGGCGAGATCGGGATCGACGGGCTTGCCGGCCCGTCGGAGATCGTCGTCATCGCCGATCGCGACGCCGACCCGGCCCTGGTCGCCGCCGACCTCCTCGCCCAGGCCGAGCACGACCCGTCGGCCCAGCCGATGCTGATTGCGACCGATGCCGCACTTCTCGATGCGGTCCAGCTCGAACTGACTCAACAGCTCGAAGACCTTCCCACTGCTTCTGTGGCACGGTCCGCCCTCTCCCGAGGGTTTGCGGTGGCGGTCGATTCGGTCGATGACGCAGCCTCCATCTCGGAGCACCTCGCCCCCGAGCATCTCGCCCTCCATGTGGCCGACCCCGAAGAGGTATCGAGACAGCTCACCGCGTACGGGTCGCTGTTCATCGGAGATGCCAGCGCCGAAGCGCTCGCTGACTACGGAGTAGGCCCCAACCACGTCCTCCCCACCGGTGGTGGAGCGAGGTTCCAGTCCGGGCTTTCAGTGTTCACTTTCCTCCGCACCCCGACCTGGCTCCGCATCGACAACGCCAGCACCACCGCGTCCGACGCCGCCCTCCTCGCCCGCCTGGAGGGCCTCGAAGCCCACGCCCGCGCCGCGCTCAGGCGAAGCGACGTGTTCAGAACCGTTCTGTGAGTGTCCAGACACGCTGGATGTGGGTGGTCTCAACTGGTGAGCGCGACGTTGTGACCTGAAGGAGGGTTATGGGACGTCCGAAGACACCGTGGGATCAGGCGTCTTGGGCCAGCAGATGCATGACGGACCGAAGGTTCGAACCACCTTCGCTTAGCTACATATTCCTTCGGTATTGACCGCCGACTGCGTAGAGGGCGTTGCTCATCTGGCCCAGGGATGCCGTCTTGGAGGTTTCCATAAGCTGTTCGAAGAGGTTCTCGCCGCCGACCGCCGCCGACTGGAGATGACGCAGTGACTGCTCCGACACCTCGCTGTTGCGGTCCTGGACGGCGCGCAGGTTGGAGATCTGGCGTTTCCTGGCCTCGTCGGTGGAACGGATCAGCTCGGTGGGAATGACAAACGGCGAACCCTCCTTGGAGAGGAACGTGTTGACCCCGACGATCGGGTACTCCCCCGACTCCTTCTGCCGCTCGTAATAGAGCGACTCCTCCTGGATCTTGGTCCGCTGGTACTGGCGCTCCATCGCCCCCAGCACCCCACCGCGGCTGTTGAGCCGGTCGAACTCCAACAGCACCGCCTCCTCCACGAGGTCGGTCAGCTCCTCGATGATGAAAGACCCCTGCAACGGGTTCTCGTTCTTCGCCAACCCCAGTTCCCGGTTGATGATCAGCTGGATTGCCATCGCCCGCCGCACCGACTCCTCCGTGGGAGTGGTGATCGCCTCGTCGTAGGCATTGGTGTGCAAGGAGTTGCAGTTGTCGTAGATCGCATACAGCGCCTGGAGGGTGGTTCTGATGTCGTTGAAGCTGATCTCCTGGGCATGAAGCGACCGCCCTGAAGTCTGGATGTGGTACTTCAGCTTCTGGGAACGCTCGTTGCCCCCGTACTTGTGTTTGATCGCCTTCGACCAGATCCGCCTCGCCACCCGGCCGATCACCGCATACTCGGCGTCGATCCCGTTGGAGAAAAAGAAGCTGAGGTTGGGGGCGAAGTCGTCGATGTCCATGCCCCGGGCCAGGTAGTACTCGACGAACGTGAATCCGTTGGCGAGGGTGAACGCCAACTGGGTGATGGGGTTGGCGCCGGCTTCGGCCATGTGATAGCCCGAGATCGACACCGAATAGAAGTTCCTGACGTCGTGGTCGACGAAGTACTGCTGGATGTCGCCCATCATCCGCAGGGCGAACTCGGTCGAGAAGATGCAGGTGTTCTGGGCCTGATCCTCCTTGAGGATGTCGGCCTGGACGGTGCCACGGACCACCCGGAGGGTGTCGGCCGAGATTCGGGCGTACACCTCGCCGTCGAGCACCTGGTCCCCGGTCACGCCCAGCAGCATCAGCCCCAGCCCGTCGTTGCCGTCGGGCAACGGGCCCTCGTAACGGGGGCGGGGACGGTCCCGGTAGATGGCGGAGATCCTGCCCTCCACCTCGTCCTCGATTCCGTGGGCGCGGATGTGTTTCTCACACTGCTGGTCGATGGCGGCGTTGAGGAAGAACGCCAACAACATCGGCGCCGGACCGTTGATCGTCATCGAAACCGACGTCGCCGGATCGCACAGGTCGAACCCCGAATACAGCTTCTTGGCGTCGTCGAGGGTGGCGACCGACACCCCCGAGTTGCCGACCTTGCCGAAGATGTCGGGGCGTTCGTGCGGGTCCTCCCCGTACAGCGTCACCGAGTCGAACGCGGTCGAGAGACGTTTCGCCGCCATCCCCGCCGCCAGATAGTGGAATCGGCGGTTGGTCTGCTCGGGAGGGCCCTCGCCCGCAAACATCCGGGTGGGGTCCTCCTCGGTTCGTTTCAGCGGGTAGATCCCGGCCGTGAACGGGAACGAACCCGGGACGTTCTCCTGCAGCGACCACCGCAGCCGGTCGCCCCACGACCGGTACCGGGGCAACACCACCTTCCGCACCTTCGAATGCGACGACGTCTCGGATGTGAGCGGGACCCGCACCTCCCGGTCCCGCACCCGGTACACGTACTCGTCACCCTCGTACCGAGCCAGGAGGTCGTTCCAGCCCTCCACCGCTACCCGGTTCTCCACGGTCAGGCGTCCGGCCGTGTCATCCACCGCCGACGCCAGGGCGGCGGGCACGTCGTTGCCCAACAGCTCGACCGCGCCGTTGAGCCGATACCACCGCTCGGCCAGGTCGGCCTGTTGGTCGGCCCACCGGTCGTAGCGGCGGATCTCCTCGACGATCTCGGCCAGATACCGCTCCCGGCCATTCGGGACCACGTGCTGTTTGGCGGCGTCGTCGACCACCAGCTCGAGACCGGTCACGAACCGACCCGATGTGCGCTCGGCCACCACCTCCATCACCGCCCGGTACAACCGGTTGGTGCCCGGATCGTTGAAATCCGACGCCACCGTGGCATGGATCGGCAACGCCTGGTCGGCACCATCGAAGCGGGCATGGTTGCGCCGGTACTGCTTACGCACGTCACGCACCGCATCCAACGCACCCTGCTTGTCGGCCTTGTTGACCGCCACCAGGTCGGCGAAGTCGAGCATGTCGATCTTCTCCAGCTGACTGGCCGCCCCGTACTCCGGCGTCATCACATACAACGACAGATCCGAGAAGTCGACGATCTCGGTGTCGGACTGACCGATACCCGACGTCTCCAGGACGATCAGATCGAACCCGGCCGCCTTGATGACGTCGAGGGTGGTCCGCACCGCCGGCGAAAGTGCCAGATTGGCCTGCCGGGTCGCCAACGACCGCATGTAGGCCCGTTCGTGCGGGAGCGAGTTCATGCGGATGCGATCACCCAACAATGCGCCGCCCGTCTTGCGCTTCGACGGGTCCACCGACACCACCGCGATCGTCCGGTCATCGAAATCGAGCAGGAACCGCCGCACCAACTCATCCACCAGCGACGACTTCCCCGAACCACCGGTACCCGTCACCCCGATCACCGGAGCCGCCGACGAAGCAGCCCGCTCCGCCAGCTCGGTAAACACCTCGGCGTACTTGTCCGGATGGTTCTCCCCCGCCGATATCAACCGTGCCAGGCCCCGGTGGTCCTGCGCCGACGCAACCGCCAGGTCACCGTCGAGCTCACCGGTCGGGAAGTCCGCCGACATGAGCATGTCATCGACCATTCCCTGCAACCCCATCGACCGCCCGTCATCGGGCGAATAGATCCGGGTGATGCCGTAGGCCATCAGCTCGGCCGCCTCCGCCGGCAGGATGGTTCCCCCTCCCCCACCGAACACCCGGATGTGCCCGCAACCCCGCTCCACCAGCAGGTCACGCAGGTAGCGGAAAAACTCCATGTGCCCGCCCTGGTACGACGTCACCGCGATCGCCTGCGCGTCCTCCTGGATGGCGGTGTCGACGATGTCGGCCCCCGACCGGTTGTGACCCAGATGGATCACCTCCGCTCCCGATGCCTGCAACATCCGACGAAAAATGTTGATCGCAGCATCATGACCATCGAACAACGTGGTGGCGGTCACGAACCTGACGTTGTTGGTCGGCAGATAGGGCATAAGGCATTCTGGCAGCGACGAGCGAGATCGGCTGCTGGCAGCTCGAATGAGCGACGAGCGACGAGCGACGAGCGACGAGCGACGAGCCAGATTGGCTGCTGGCTGCTGGCTACTTGGCCCGGAACGTCCGACGCAACACGCAGGATCGCGTCATGGCTGGCAGCTGGCAGCTCGAATGAGCGACCAGCGACCAGCGACCAGCCAGCTTGGCTGCTGCCTGCCCGCCTCGACCGACCAGGGGATGGTGACTCGCCATCGCACCTCCCCAACAGCACAATGGCCAACGAGCTTCACTCCTCACCAGTAGCCAGTAGCCAGTAGCCAGTAGCTCCGCCACTTTTTCGCATTTGGGTCTTTCGACCTACTCCAGGGATAAATCTGCGCTAACATCACGCCTCGGGGCAAGGGTACAGAGGAGTTGGTGATGCAGTCGTTCAAGGGTGGATTCGTTGCGCATGCGGGAGGAGAGCCCGTTACGGCAACCGTGCAGGTCGATGGGGACTGGGTCCGCGTCGTCGCCGGTCACCGCCGGCTCGGCGCTTGGCCGATCAGGAACGTCGGGTGCGAGCGGGTCACCGTGTTCCGTTTCCACCTCGTGCTCGACAGCGCCGAATACACCTTCGCCCCGGATGATCCCACCTCCTTCGCCGATGCCATGGGCGCGGTGGTCGACCTCCGTCCCAAGGCCCGCTTCGGTCTGGGTGACAGGGTCAAGGCCGCCAGGGCTGCCCAATCTCTGGGTTCGGGCAGCTGAATCCGTCCGACAGCTGAGTTCCGACCGGCACGGCTGACCCCGGCTTCGCCGGTCGTACACTCGCCTGCGTGCTGAACCTCGTCCCTACCCGGCGGCGCCTGACAGCGGTGCTGTTCGGAGGCGTCGCCCTCGCAAACACGGGCTACATCGCAGCCATCACCGTCTCCACCCTGGCCGCGCGTGCCATGACGGGCTCGTTGCGGCTGGCAGGCGTGCCGGCAGCCGTGGCCGTGTTGGGCACAGCCACCGGCGCATCCCTCCTGGCCGCAGACATCGCCCGGGCGGGAAGGCGACGGGGCCTCATCTTCGGATATGTGATCGCAGCCCTGGGCGGGGCGCTGGCGGCCACCGCGGTGGTGACGAGCGTCTATCCCCTCCTACTGCTGGGGATGTTCGGCCTTGGCATCGGCCAGGCCGCTTCTCAGCTCTCCCGCTACGCCGCCGCCGACATCGCGCTCCCCGAACGGCGCGGCAGCGCCGTCTCGCTGATCGTGTGGGCCGGCACCATTGGCGCAGTGCTTGGTCCTGCGCTGCTCGGATTCGCCGGCGATCTGGCGGTTTCGTGGGGCCGGGCGCAGTACATGGGCGGATTCATGATCGCGGCGGTGTTCATGGCGCTCGCCGGCGCCGCCTATCTGCTGGCCCTGCGGCCCGACCCCGCCAGCCTGGCCGAACCCCTTCCGGAACGGGCCTCGGGCGACGCCGCCAGCGCCGTCAGTCCCTGGTCGAATCCGGTCGTTCAGGTGGCGGTGGTGTCGATGGCATTCGGCCAGGTGGTGATGGTGCTGATGATGACCGGCACCCCGATCCACATCGAGGACACCGGCCGTGGACTGGACGTGGTGGGCCTGGTGATCTCGGCGCACACGGTGGGGATGTTCGCCTTCTCGCCCCTGACCGGACGAGTGGTCGACGTGTTCGGCGCCATGAAGGTCATGTTGAGCGCGGTCGGCATTCTGGCCGTGTCGGCCATCATCGCCTCGGTGGCGCCGGACGACTCGACCCCGGTGCTCGCCTTTGCCCTCTTCCTGCTCGGGGTGGGGTGGAATGCCGGGTTCGTGGCGAGCAGCGCCCTCCTCTCGCGGCACGCAGGCTCACGGGTGCAAGGTTCCGTCGATGCCATGGTGTGGGCGTCGAGCGCCATCGCCAGCCTCGGCTCGGGGATCATCCTCGACATCGTCGGCTACCGGGCTCTCTCACTCATGTCGATCGCCATGTTGGTGATCCCACTGGTGCTGCTGATGGGTCGGCGCCGCCTCATCACGGTGTGAATCTATCCGGCGGCCTCCACGACACCGCGCAGTGTGGCCGGATCGAGTGATGCGATGGCCAGGGCCGTCACACCGGAGCTTCGCCACACCTCGAGCCGATCACGGACCGCCTCGACCGGCCCGACCAGTGCCACCTCGTCGACAAGGCCGTCGGGCACAGCCGCCACCGCCCCCACTTTGTCTCCCGCCAGGTACAGGTCCTGGACCGACTCGGCAGCCTGTTCGAACCCGTAGCGGCGGGCCAACTCGTTGTAGAAGTTCGCACCTCGCGCCCCCATTCCACCCAGGTAGAGGGCGATGGCGGGGCGGACCTGGTCGCGCCCGGCGGGGATGTCATCGGTGATCACCGCCTGGACCGACGCAACCGTGTCGAAGCGGGCACGCTTTGCCGGTCCCTCCGCAGACAGCTCGAACCCGGCCGACAGCGGCGCATCGAACACCTCCCCCGCCCGCTCCGGCGAGTAGAAGGCGGGCAGCCAGCCGTCGGCGATCTCGGCGGCGAGTGCGACGTTGCGCGGCCCGATCGCCGCCAGGTACACCGGCACATCCGGGTGAGGCGATCCGATCAGTTTGAGCGCCTTGCCGAGGCCGGTGGCCCCCTCGCCACCAAACGGGATCTGATACTCCTCTCCCTGGTACTCGAGCGGTGCGGTCCGTGCCAACACCGCCCGCACGATCTCCACGTACTCCCGGCTCCGCTGGAGGGGTCGCCGGTAGGCGACACCGTGCCATCCCTCCACCACCTGCGGCCCGGAGAGTCCCAGGCCCAGCCGGAAGCGGCCCGCAGAGAGGTCATCCAGGGTGGCGGCGGTCATGGCGGTCATGGCGGGGGTGCGGGCGGGCATCTGCATGATGGCGGTGCCGATCCCGATCCGGGTGGTGTGGGCCGCTATCGCCCCCAACACGGTGGCGGCGTCAGAGCCGTACGCCTCGGCCGCCCAGATGCACCGGTATCCCATACTCTCGACGTCGAGCAGGAACCCCGGGTTGGTGGCGACGGCCGTTCCCCAGTATCCGATGTTGAGATCGAAGTGCATGCCACAGATTGTCGCACGTCTCCTCCGTCGGCTTCGGCTGCACCCGGATGACGATGTGCGACGGGATCGACCATCATGCAACGACGTGAGACACATCATCGTCAAGACAATGGCACTGGGAGTGGCCGTCGTGGCCGTTCAGATCGTGGCCGCCGTCGCCCGCCCGGTTCCACGCCAGGAGGAGTTCGACGCCTCCGCTGTGCTGGGATCAGGGGAGGAGCGGTGGCTGTGGGTGGTGGTGGGAGACAGCACCACCACCGGACCGGGGCTGAACGCGGCTCACCACATCTGGGTGCGACAGCTCGCCGACAGGTTCGGTTCCGACCGTTGTGTAGAGGTGGCATCGTATGCGATCGGGGGATCGCGGGCCCGGGACGTGGTTGTTCACCAACTCGAAGCGGCCACCGCTGCGCCCGCCGACATCGCCTTCGTCTCGGTCGGAGCCAACGACGTCCTCAAGGGGGTTTCAGCCGCCGACTACGCCCACCATCTCGACATCATCGTCTCGAGACTCGTGGCCGTTCACCGCCTCGTGGTCCTGTCAGGGGTGGGCGACCTGTCGGCCATTCCTCGCCTGAAGCGTCCGCTCAGCGACATGGTCGCCCGCCGGGGGAAACGCTTCGATGCCATCACCGATGACGTCGCCCGCCGCCACGGAGCCATCAAGGTGGACCAAGCGACCCTGACCACTCCCCGGTTCCGGGCGACGCCAGGCGTGTTCTCGGCCGATCTGCTCCACCCAACATCGCTCGGGCACACCATTTGGGCGGACGCGGTCGAGGCGACGGTCAGACCCCACCTGTGACCGTTCGCACGCCGCTCTCTGTGGCGAGGTGTGTCATGAACACGTCGTGGGGTTCCATCGGAACCGATGCCACGATCCGACGTTCGAGGGTCATGCCGATCCTCACCACATCCGGTCGGGCACGCCCCAACAACTGGTCGTAGTACCCGCGACCCCAGCCGACCCGCCCCCCGGCGTCGTCGAAGCAGAGACCGGGGACCACCACCACGTCGAGCACGGTCGGATCGACCACCGCCGCCTCCGCAGTGGGCTGCTCGAAGCCGAACCGGTGCCGCTCCCGAGCCGCCTCGAAGTCGTGGATGGTCAGCCATCCGACCTCGGGTGTCCGAGTGGTGTAGAAACGGTGCCGGTCGGCGAGGGCCGCCACCAGATGATCGGCGGGCAGCTCGCCCGGCATCGACACGTACACCAGGATTTGCGATGGTGGGAGATCCGAGAGCACGGTGGCTATCCCGGCCACGACCGTGGTGCTCTCGGCGTCTGAGGGCGGCTCGAGCCGCCGGGCATGGGCGCGGAGTTCTCGCTTGTCGGTCACCGCCTGGAGCGTAGGGGACACGATGGACCGATCCGGTGAATCGAGCGGCATCGTCATGACGTAGATCGGCCCATACCGGCGAGCGGTATGGGCCGATCAGACGCCGGAGCCCTGAGTGAGCGACGAGGTCTATTGCCAGAGCCTCACCCGGTCCCAGGACATGCGGTCAGCCGAGCTTCAGCGGTAGGACGAGCCGTTGCGGGACTGGCCCGAACCGCCCCGTCCGGAGCCCCCGCGACCCGAACTGCCACGGCTGTCATTGCCACGGCCGTCGTAACCGCGGCCTTCTCCGCCACGGCTGTCATTGCCACGGCCCTCGTAACCACGGCTGTCACCACCACGGCTGTCACCACCACGGCCGCCGTATCCACGGCTGCCGCCACGACCACCGCCACGATTCCCGCCACCGTTACCGCCGCCGTTACCGCCACGGCCCCGACCCCGGCTCGAGGACTCGCCCGACGATCCACCGACCTGGACCGGGTGTTCCCCGACCCGGCTCCCGGTTTCGCCCGTCAGCCAATCCTCGTTGGGATCGTGCATGCGACCATCGAGGCCGACAGCCCGCTGAATCGACGTCATCGCCCGGCGCTGATCAGAAGTGATGAGCGACACCACCACGCCACCCTTGCCGGCACGGGCGGTACGGCCCGAACGGTGCAGGTAATCCTTGTGGTCGGCCGGGATGTCGTAGTGGATCACGGTCGACACGGCGTCGACGTGAATCCCTCGGGCTGCCACATCGGTGGCGATCAGGGCACGGATCCGACCCGAACCGAAGTCCTTGAGCGCACGGGTGCGCTGGCCCTGGCTGCGACCACCATGGATGCTGGCAGTGGCGACCCCGGCCTTCTCGAGCTGGTTGGCGACCCGGTCGGCGCCATGGCGGGTCTTGGTGAAGACGATCGCCGAGTCACTCGAATCGAGGATCTTGGCGGTCGTGTTCAAACGGTCGTAGTGATCGACCTCCCAGAAATAGTGGGCGGCCACGGTGTGGTCCTCGTCGGTCTCGACCTCGTGTCGGACCGGATCCTTCTGGTAGCGACGGATCAGCTCCGCCACGTCCCCGTCGAGCGTTGCCGAGAAAAGAATGGTCTGCCGTTCCGTGGGCATCTGGTCGAGCAGCTTCTTGACCTGGGGCATGAACCCCATGTCGGCCATACGGTCGGCTTCGTCGATGACGGCGATGTCGATCCGCTCGAGCGAGAGCGTGCCCTCGTCGATCAGGTCGGTGAGTCGTCCCGGGGTGGCCACCACGATGTCGGCGCCGCGACGAAGCTGCCGACGCTGGAAGTCGTAGCCGACGCCCCCGTACACGGCCAGGACCCAGCGGTCCATCTTCTTGGCGAGCGGCATCAGCTCCTGGGCGATCTGCTCGGCCAGCTCACGGGTGGGAGCCAGGACCAGGGCGCGGGGACGACCCGGCTTGGAACGCTCGACGAGTGTGACGAGCGGGATGCCGAAGGCGAGGGTCTTGCCCGAACCGGTCGGGGCCTTGCCCAGGATGTCCTTGCCGGCGAGGGCGTCGGGAATCGACGACTCCTGGATTGGGAAGGGAACGGTGATGTCGCGGGCGGCGAGCGCCGAAGCAATGCGCGCGGGCACACCAAGGTCTGCGAAGGTGGTCATTTAGTTGGTTCCTCGTGTTACCGCCACCTCGGTATCCGGGTGACGGGGCGGTACGGGGTAAGGGCTCGGCCTTCGCACTCCGTACATACGCGAAACCGAGACGTGGGCGGGCGAGGACACCAGGCCACGAGGGAGAGCCGTAGACCATCGGGGTGCGCAGGACGCGCAGACCTCATTCCCGATGCGACGATTCGGCAGGATACCAGATAATCGAAGAGCTACTGGCTACTGGCTACTTTATGGCTACTGGCTACTGGCTACTGGCAGGAAACGTCCGACGTGCGACGGACACGCTAGGAGTCCAGTTCGGACGACTCCTGGCGATCAGTGGTACCCGCGGACCTCCGAGCTCCAGAAGCCAGCACCCAGAAGCCAGCAGCCATCCTCAGTCATACACTCCCGCCAGGAAGGTTCCCTGCTCTCCGACGACGCACAGGAAGGCGCCTACCGAGGTGACGATCTGGTAGCGGTCGACCGGACTCTCGCCTTTCCACCAGGCGCTGGTGAGACGCCAGGGTCCGGCCCAGCCGGTCACCGTCTCCCACCGGGTCCCGAGCCGGACCCGTACGGGCATGCCCTCATCCCATTCGATATCCAGGGCACGCTGGGTGGGTGGGACCAATGCCGGTGTCGGCGACGGCGTTGCCCCCGGCCAGGGAGCATCGGGGTCACGTTCGACCGTCTCCGCCGTATCGCCCCACGTTCTCCAGGCGACCCGCTCCCCCGGCATCCGCCCGCCCTGGGGAACGGCCTGAAGTACCGATTCGGGGCCCACCAGGGCCTGTGCCCGGGCGAGCGCCCGTTCCGCTTCGATCCGCGACGAGACGTCGTCGAACATTCCGAGCTGACGTCCCGCCCCCGAAAGGTCGGAGGGGTCGAGCAGGATCCGGACCACACCGCCCGGTACCTGTCCCGACTCGACCCAGGCCCGTGCCTGCCACCACACCCGATCGGCCAGGGCGGGTTCGGAGAACGGATCGGTGGATCGCCACACCCGCATTCGAACGGTGCCGTCGGCCGCCTCCATCTCGATGACGACACGGAACGGCGACATGCCGGCGGTTCGCAACCCGTTGATGAGCCGCGCCGACAACGCCTTGGCGGCGAATGCCAGCTGATCCATCGACTCCAGCGGCTCCTCGTAGCGCGCCTCGACCGCCAGTTCAGGCGGGATGGATCTGGGCTGCACGATCCGGTCGTCGCCATGCGCCAGACGATGCGCCGCCAGTCCTTCAGAACCGAACCGTGAAGCGAGCGCCTCCCGCGGAAGCCCGGCCAGGGACCCGAGAGTGGTGACACCCAGCCAACGGAACACCGAGACGATGTCCTCGTGGCCATCCCGACCCAGGACCCCGACGTCGAGCGATGCCAGGAACCTGCGGGTGTCCTCGACCAGCAGCGGCTCACCCGGAGTCGCCGCTCGCGCCGCCCAGGAAGCGGCGAACGGCCCATCGGCCAGACCCAGACGGGCGTCGTGACCCGCTGCCGACAGTTTGCCCCACACCAGGTCGAGCACCTCCTGTTCCCCCCCGTAGTACCGGACTGCGCCGGCAACGGGGATCATCACCGTTCCCGGATCGACCACTTCCACCCGGGGAATGAGCTCTTCCAGCATGGCGACCACCGGTTCGAAACGACGCGCCTCCTCGCCTGGGTCGCGAACGAGCACCACCGCTCCCGGACAGATCGCCTCGGCCTGGCGTCTGGCCATCCCCAGTTCTACTCCGCTGTCGCGCGCCGCGACGGAGGCGGCGACGATCCGGGCGTTGGCACCGGCCTCGACCACCAGCACCGATCCTTCAAACGGCGCGTCCGCTCTGGACAATGCCCAGTCCGGAAACCACACGCACAGCGTTCTCACCTGCATCCTCCACATCGATGCGACGGGTGATGCCCGCCGCCCCCTTGCCCGAGATCTCGAGCACCAGCCTTCTCCGACCCAACCGGCCATGACCCGCCGTCACGCCCTCCCAGACGACCTCGACCGCCCGCATCCGCAGATGGGCCACGCCCGAGGGCAGTTCTCCGCGCAGAGGGTGAAGCACCGCCCGCATCTGGCGCGCCCGGATGAGGGCCGCCAACCGACGCAGATCCTGTTCCCGCACCCCGACCGGCACCTCGGCGTACATGGCCGACACCCCCTCACACAACGCCGCCGCCACCTGCGACCACACCTTCGGATCCGGGCAACGCACCACCACCAGCTGCTCCGGATCCACTCCCACCTCCCATGCCGCCGCCGGCGACATCCACCCCCGCATGTCGAGGACAACCACCGGCGCCGTCAGCGAGGGGCCCGCCAGCATTCGGTACCCGATCCGGGTCAGCCCCATCCCCGCCGGCCCGCTCAGCTCCACGATCCGCCCTGGCTGCAACGTCAACGGATCATCGGAGGCTTCGATCACCCGCGTCGACAGGTCCCACCGGTCGGGACCTGACCCTGCATCGGCTCTCGGATCGGCTCTCGGATCGGCTCTCAGATCGGCTCTCGGATCAGCTCTGGCATCGACGAATGACGGCACCCACAACTCCTCTACCGCCCACACTGTATCGAACACATGTTCGATCCTCAAGAGAACGCGAAACTTGGCTGGGAGGTCAACGGGTCAACGGGTCAACAGGACCACAGACCAACAGGACAACAGGGCGACGGTCACCAGACAGCTGGCCGAGAGGTCACGAGCGGCGCTCCTCCAGCTCTTCGAGGGTGGCGGGCCAATCGTCCTTGAGGAGCCGGGAGAGCGAGCGGTCGGCGAGGAGTTTGCCGCCGGTTTGGCAGGTGGCGCAGTAGTTGGTCTCGTTGGATGCGTAGGAGATCCGCTGGATGGGTGACCCGCACCGGGGACATGGTTCGCCATACTTGCCATGGGCGGCCATCTCCGGTCGGAAGGCGGTCACCTTGGTGGGCCATCCATCACCGACCTGGGAGCGCATCAGGTCGGTCCAGGTGTTCAGCGACGACCGAACGGCCTGATACAGCCGATCGACCTCGGCCGGGTCGAGTTGCCCGGTTCGCTTGACCGGTGACAGTTGTGCTTCCCACAGGATCTCGTCTGAGTAGGCGTTTCCGATTCCGGAGAAGAGCCTGGGATCGGTGAGTGCCCGCTTGAGGGTCCGGTTCTCACGTCGGAGCGCTTCATCGAACTCCACCGGCGTCACCTCCAGCGGTTCCACACCCCCACGGTTCTCGGCATCGACACCATCGCGGGACTCGAACACCCACACGCCCGCCCGCTTCCTGGTGCCCTGCTCGGTGAGGAGGAGCGTGCCGTTCTCGAAGTCCCAGGCGGCCAGCCCCACCTTCCTGGCGATTGTTGCCCCCGGTTGGGCCTTCCACTGGAGCCGCCCGGCGATCATCAGATGGATCACCAGGTAGCGCTCCCCTTCGAAACGCCACACGATCCGCTTTCCCACACGCTCCAGACCGAGTACCCGCAGGCCCTCCAACTCGGTGTGTGCCGGACGGTAGGTCCTGAGAAGGCTGGGAGAGGCGACACGAAAGTGCTCGAGGACCCGCCCGGTGACACGCCGGTCGAGGGCCTCCAGATAGACCACGATGTCGGGGAGTTCCGGCACCGGGTTCAGCGTAGTTGCGCGGCTAACATCGCTCAGGCCGAGGGGTCGGTGGGTTGGGTCCTATCCCCCGGTAGACATGGCCGGAGGCCCATACGGGCCAGGCCGGTACGTTCCAGAACAGAGCGGGGAACCAGCGAGCGTGCGACCCACCACAACCGCGACCATCATGGCGAAGGGTGCCTTGACGGTGGCGGGCCTCGTCATCACCATCATCGGCTTCATCGTCCGCACCCGCGGCTACGGAAGCCTGCTGAGCACCGAGCCAACCAATCCCGAGCTCGCTCGGGTCGGGGCGTGGATCCTGGTGGTGGGTGCCGTCTGGCTCATCCTCACCGTGGCAGCGTGGCTCATCACACCGGGTGTGTGGGACGCCATCGCCCCGTTCCTGGTCGGTCTGATCCTGTCGTTCTCGATTCTGGCGACGCTGCTGCTGTCGGCCGCCCTGACCCTCACAGGGAGACCTGCGATCATCGACCCGACGGCCGGGGTGGCCTGGAGGCTTGCCTTGACCGTGGCGGTGGTCGCCATCAGCTTCGCTCAGGTGGCGATCGCCCAGGCTCTCGTCGGCCGCGAGCCGCCGGTGCCGACGTCGGGAATCTGGCGGTTGCGCGCGTCGGGGATCCTGGTCCTGGTGCTCGGCGCCATGGCGGCATGGTCCTCGCCGCCACCTCTCGTGGCCGCTCTCACGATGGCGTCGCTGGTGTACATCACCATCGAGCTGGTGCCCCGCGGGACCTGAACGGCCTCGACTGTTCCAGCGCCGCCGCCCCTGTCAGGCCTTCCGTCCGCCGCCACCTCCGGGCCGGGCCGGGTGCCGCCGAAACAGCAGCCCTGTTGCCACCACCGCCCCGATCATCAGCACCGCCGAGCCCAGCAGAACGATGGGGCCGGCCCACAGACCCCGGAACGACGCCACGATGACCTGGTTGGGATCGTCCGGAGCGTAGAGCAGGTCGACCCGTTCCCCCAGGAAGGGAAGGTCCTCATCCCCTCTCTCGGCGGCCCAGAACCGCAACGGGACACCCTCAGGCGATGGATACTCGATCTGGGGCGAGAGCCGATCCAAACCCCGCAAGAACATCGAGTAGTCCTCCTCGAGATCGACCACCACACCCTCGACTGCCACCCAGCCGCCCGCGACCCGGGCCGAATGGACCGTCCACACCAACCCAGCGATCAGTGCCACCACCCCGATGAATCCGTACAGAGCCAGGAGGAGCTTCCGGAGGCCACGCCCGACGCCCACCGTTCACACTCCCCGTGAACCGGGATCGATCGTGTGCATCGTGGCGGTGGACGCCGTCCTTCCACAGGTCTGACAGCGCGCATCGGCCGGCAACAGCCGGGCACCACACCCCGTGCACTTCTGAACCGCCGAAGCCTGCTGCTCGGCTCGCCGACGGGCCTCGTCAACCAGGTCGATCAGCTCCTGTTCGCTGTGGCCGTCGGCAACCAGCACCTCCCACATGACACCGGTCAGCAGTGTGAGACGTTCCATACGCTGTTCCAGCTCGGCGATCTGACGGTCGAGGCCGAGATCGGCCAGTCCGGTTCCCGTCGACATGGAAACTGCTTTGGAAGCGATCCGATGACCCATGACGAATCCGACCATCCACGACATGACCAGGCAGCGTAAACGGTCATCAGGTCCTGAACAGGGGCAGCACATCGAAGTCGCCCCGCAGGATTTCGCTGTGCCCGGCCTCCATCCAGTCGTCGATCACGGCTGCGTACAGCGACCGGAAGTCGACGGTGTGGATGAGGTTTCCGTCGGGGTCGAGCCGTTCCAGGCTGGGGGACTCTCCGTAGCGACCGCCCCGGACGCCGTTCCCGATGACGAAATGCGACCCGGCGGTGCCGTGATCGGTGCCTCCCCCGTTGTCCTGCGGCCGGCGACCGAACTCCGAGGTGGTCATCACCACGACATCGTCGGCCACCCCCGCCGCCTCCACGATCTGGAAGAAGTGCCCGAGCCCCCGGTCCAATGCGCCCAGGAGGGCCCCGTGGCGGTCCCGCTGTCCTTCGTGGGTGTCGAAATCCACGTTGCCGTGCACGTACACCACCTTTGCTTCGACGTCGGAGGCGACCAGCGAACCGGCCAGCGCCAGTTGTCCCTCCAGGGAATACGTGTCGACCTCCATTCGACCGAGTGTGGTGGCCAGCGGATCGAGGCTGCGCTGCAGACTCATCTGGGCGGTGGCCGTGGTGGCGATCGCCCGGGTGATCGGGTCGAGTTCGGTCATCGGCACCCCGGCCGGCGCAAATCCGTTCCAGATCCCGGCGAAGTCCCGGATGTCGTCGACCCACCACGGGAAGCCTGAACCGAGACCGTCCGCATCGGAGATCCCGACCACGAACGACGCATTCCCCAGCATCGACGGTGATGGGCCTGGCCCGATGGATATGCCCGCCAGCACGTGGTCGTATCCGACCGAGGCATCCAGATACCGTCCGAGCCATCCGGTGTGATCCGGACTGTCGGTCCCGTCCCACCACCGACGCATCGACATGAAGTGGCTCAGATCAGGTGCCTCGATCCCGAGCCCTTCCACGATCGCCACCTGCCCAGCCCGGAAGCGGTCGGCGACCGTTCTCAGCTCGGGGTGAAGTCCGATCTCGGCATCCAGCACGATGGGGTCGTCGATGGCAGTGCCGGGTCTCAGGTCCCGGTAGCGACCTGTGAGCGGGACCACCGTCGACAGAGCGTCGTTGCCACCTCCCAGCTCGATCACCACCAGGGTCCGCCCGGTGAGCGGGACCGATCCGGCCGGCATGGTGGGGGCGGGCCGGGCGGCCGTTGAGGTGGTGAGCAGCGAGGCATCAGCGGACGGTGCGCGTTGGTAGACGTTGATGCCCTGGCCTCCGCAGGCTGCCACCGTGACGGCGGAGCCGAGCCCGGCCAGGAACTGGCGGCGGGTCACCATCGAACAGGGTTCTTGATTCACGGTCACACCACCTGGAACTCGGGGCTTCCGAACACCAATCCGAGCTGGAGTCCGGGGCGCGGGAAACGATCGACGAGAGCTCTGGTCTCGGGAGAGACGTCGTAGATCCCGAGGCTCTCGAAGGGATCGGCTGGGATGGCTCCTTCCCCGTCGGGGTTGGCGGACAGGTGGAGCAACTCGAAGCTCCCCAGCATCCGCGCAGGATCGAGCAGAGCTCCACCGGACGGAAAGCCCGCCGGATTCGGCGGGTACAACGGGACGTGGTGGAGCTTGTCGAGCATCCAGAACAGCCAATCCCCCGCAACCTCACCCAAAGGCGGCAAACCCTGCATAACGGTGACCGCCTTCTCGACCGGGGTCCGCACCTTCGAGCGGATTGCTTCGTCCGAGATGAACACCGGATCCGAGACGATCTCCTCGACCAGGGGCACTATCCGGTAGTCGCGCCCGAACAGTGTTCCGAGTCGGGAAGCGGTCGCCGGTGGCGGTGCCAGACCCACCAGCTCGCGGTACAGCGCCGATGCCACCCGCAGCGCCGTCTCGGGTCGGTCCAGGAGCAGGTCGATCGCCTCCTGCATCCCGAATGTCCCGGTGCGACCGAAGATGGTCTTCTCGCCGGCGTCGTGGCGGGCGGGGTCGAACACACCCGCCCAGCGCCGTTCCCCCGGGTACACGAACCCATCATGCTCCCAATGCGGCTCGTTGATCGTCCAGCCCGAGAACGCCCGGGCCATCTCGGTGACGTCGGCCTGGGAGTACGAACCGTGACCGACGGTGTGGAGTTCCATCACCTCGCGGGCGAAGTTCTCGTTCGATGCCCCAGCGGCGTTGTCGGCGCCGTCGAGGTACCACAACATGGCGGCGTCCCGGGCGACGTCGTGCAACATCCGGTCGAACGTCCCGGTGACCAGGCGACGCATGCTCCGGTGGTGCTCCCACATCACGAAGCTGTGATCGACCTTTGATGCCGACACCGCCAAATGGTCGTGGAAGAACCAGAGGAGCCGCTCCACCAACGGTTGGGCGCCCGAAGCCATCGTCTCCAGCCACCAGGGAACCAGCTCCTTCCACATCACCTCGTAGTCGACGCCCTCCCAGGACACCGGGGCGCCGATCTCGGGTGCGTCCAGCGGCCGGCCGGGGACATCGAGCATGGCGGATATGGCCTCGTCGACCGTGTCCAAACGCGAGACCAACCCGGGATTGGCGCCGATACCGAGTCGACGGACGACGTGGGCGATTCGCTCGCGTTCGGAGTACATGGGCGCACCGTACGAACGATCGCATGAAGAGAAGATGAAGTCGTCGGGGTCGGCGCCCCTACAGATCGAGCACGGCCTCAGCTCCCCCACCGGGCCGATTGGAGATGCCGGCGCTCCCTCCGTGAGCCTCGGCGATCCAGCGTACGATCGGAAGACCGAGACCGTGACCGCCGCTTCCAGGGCCACTGTGGAACCGCTCGAAGAGAAGATCGGCGGCTTCGGGGGGCACTCCCGGACCGGTGTCGGTGACGACCACCCGGGTGGGGTAGACCGTCACCTTCACATCACTCCCCCCGTGCTCGACGGCGTTCCTCACCAGGTTCGAGATGGCCCGGCGCAGCAGCCCGGCGTCTCCTTCGACCACCGTCTCGACCGCGGCGACCGTGACGTCGTCGTATCCCGAGGCCACCTCCTCGGCCAGGAGATCCAGCCGGAGTGGCTGGCGGGTGAGCTCCTCGCGACCGGCATCCATCCGGGCCAGCACGAGCATGTCATCGACCATCTGCCCGGCGTCTGCACCCATCCGTACCACCCGGGCCAGCGCCGTCTCGGCCGGTTCGTCACCGGCGAGACCACTTTCGGCGACGGCCAGAATCCGGGCGACCGGGGTCCGAAGCTCGTGGGCGGCGTCCGAGAGCAGCCGTTCCTGCTGGGCGAGGGCGGCCGCCGTGGCGGCGGTGCCCCGGCCCGCCATCCAGAAACCCGCCCACGCCGCCAGGGCGGTCAGCCCGGCGGCGGCAGCCACCATCCGCGACCGGAAGGTGCCGTGATCGCCATAGAAGTCCTCGCGGTTGGCGACGGCAAATGCCACCGCCCGGACGGTGCCGCTCTCGGGCTCCACCAGCGGGACACCACGACCGTACACCTCCACACCATCGTCGGTGACGCCCACCCAAGCGGTGTAATCGACATCATCGAATGCCACCCGGGCCGCCGCCTCGCCGAGTTCCAGTCCGAACCAGTCCTCGGAAGGTCCCACCAGCGCAAGCACGCCATCGTCTTCGAACTCGAACACCCACACCTGCGGCCAGCCTCCGGTCAGCGACTCATCGGCCAGGAAACGATCTCCGACAGCGGCCCGGTCGGCGTCGAAATAGATCGATTCCCCGGCCAGCTGTGCCTGCGACAGGAGTGTCTCGCCCATCGCCGACCACCGCAGGTCGGAGTCGATACGAACGGCGACCACCACCAGGACGGCGAGAGCCAGCAAGGTCGCAGCTGCGAAGAGCGCCGTGAGCGACCATCGCAGTCTTCTGAGAAAACGATCGGTGAGCGAGGTGGTCATTCGAAGCGATACCCCAGCCCACGCACCGTGTGGATCATGGCGGGTTCGCCCAGCTTCCGGCGAAGTGACGCTATGTGGACATCCACCGTGTTCGACATGGGATCGGTGAGGTTGTCCCAGCAGGTCTCGATGAGATGGCTCCGGGTGACGACGGAACCGGCGGCACTGGCGAGCTCGATGAGCACCGCCAGCTCTTTGGCGGTCATCGGGAGCAACACACCCGCCCGCCTCACATCCGCCCGGGCCTGGTCGATCGAGACGTCCCCGACGGTGAGGATGGACGGCGTTGCCGTGGTACTGCGCCTGGCGAGCCGCCTGACCCTCGCCACCAGCTCATCCATGGCGAACGGTTTCACCAGGTAGTCGTCGGCCCCCGCTTCGAACCCCTCGACCCGCTGCGACACCGCGTCCTTGGCGGTCAGGAACAACGCTGGGATGTCGATCCCCGTGCGGCGGAGCCGTGTCACCAGATCGATGGTGTCACCGGCGGGCACCGCCCGGTCGAGCACGAGACAGTCGTAGTGGTTCACATCGACCGACATCTCGGCCTCGGGGATGTCGCCGACGGCGTCGACCGCGAACCCACTCGACCGCAACCGTCGCTCGAGAGCTCCCCGCAGCTCGACGTCGTCTTCGACCACCAGCACCCGCACGTTCACACTCTCCGGTGTTCGAGCGCCGGGTTGATTCGCCGCACCTCGTCGAGACGGATGCGATCGACATCGGCCACCCCCCAGGACGGATCGTCGCCCAGGTGCACCAACCGCTCCCCCATCGGGTCGACCACCAGTGAGTGGCCGGTGAAACCGACGCCACACAACCCCGACGCCACCACATAGGCCGTGTTCTCGACCGCCCTGGCAGTCACCAGGGTCTGCCAATGGTGGAGCTTGTTCGGACCGGCGATCCAGCCGGCCGGCAGCGCGATGACGTCCAACCCGCCCATCAACCGGAACAGCTCCGGGAACCGGAGGTCGTAACAGGTCGCCAGGCCGACCGTGAACCCGTTCACCGTGAAGGCAACCGGAGTGGGCTCTCCGGGTAGGACCCGCTCCGACTCCCGGAACCCGAACGAGTCGAACAGGTGGATCTTGCGGTATGTGGTCACCACCGCACCGGAGCTGCCGACCACCACCAGGGTGTTGGCGGGCCGGGTATCGCCCTCGACCCGCTCCCACATGCCCGCCACGATCGTCACCGACCACCGGGAGGCGAGGTCGGAGAGCCCCGACACGAACGGCCCATCGAGCGGTTGGGCGATGGCGGCCAGGTCGACCGACGGTCTGAAGTCGTGCATCACCCCTTCGGGGAGCACCACCAGTTCGGCGCCCTGCCCGGCGGCTTGTTCGAGATACGGCCTGACCATCTCGAGCACACCGTTCGTGACCGACTCCACCTGCACCACCGCGACCCGCATCGGGGGGACGGTAGCCATCGGCCGGGCAATCGGAAGCCCCTGAGCGGCACCGTCAGAGTCACGCCCTGAGCCTGCCATCATCGGGGCGATGCCCGACTCAACGATCGTGTACACCGACGGTGCCTGCTCGGGCAACCCCGGCCCGGGTGGATGGGCATGGGCGGTACCGGACGGGCCATTCGCCAGCGGAGCCGAACGCGCCACCACCAACCAGCGGATGGAATTGGTGGCGGCTCTGGACGCGGTCCGCAGCCTCGAAGGCCGCCTCGAAGTGGTGAGCGACTCGACCTATGTCGTCAACTGCTTCAAGGACCGGTGGTGGGAAGGCTGGATCAAACGGGGATGGGTCAACAGCCAGAAGAAGCCGGTTGCAAACCGGGACCTGTGGGAACCGCTCATCGAGGTCGTTCGCGCCCGTCCCATCACCTTTCGCTGGGTGAAAGGCCACTCCGGCGACCACTGGAACGACGTGGTCGACAAACTCGCCGTCGAGGCAACGGTCACCCAAACCGGCAGGCGGGGCGGCGAACCTGCCACCGACCTGGGCGAGGCGGACGCACCCGGGATAGGAGCGGTGCGGGCGGGAGACCGGGAGATAGACGGGCACACACTGCTGGTGGTGGGCCACCGTCCCCCCGAGCTGGGCGGATACGGAGACACCGAGATTGCCCGGGAGGTGCGACGCCGACTGGGTGCTGTGATGACGGCCAAAGCCGACATGGAACCCGATCTGGTGGTGGTCACCGGCATGGCGCTGGGAACCGAGACCCTGGCCGCCGAGGCCGCCGCCCTGGTCGGGATCCCCTACGTGGTGGTGCTGTCACATCCCGGCCAGGAGGATGCCTGGGCCGACCAGTCCAAGCGCATGTTCCGTCATCTCCTCGACGGCGCCAAGGACGTGATCACGCTCCAGCAGCGCGCCCCCGTGAACCGCCAGTTGGCAGCGGCCGCATTCGCCCGCCGCGACACCTGGCTGCGCCGTAACGCCGACGAAGCGATCGTGGTGTGGGACGGCAAGGAGACCTACGTCGGCCGAGCCGTCAAGAGCCTCCAGAACGAGCTCGGCGAAGAGAATGTGTGGATCATCGAGCCGATATGAGCTACGAGCTACGAGCTACGAGCTACGAGCTACGAGCCAGGTTGCGATACCGAATAGTGACAGACCCCACACAGCTGAACAGGCCAGACCCAGGAGTTGAGGCCGAGAACCGAGCAGCGAAGCCTGGTGCGGGTTCTGGCTGGAAGCTGGCCGCTGGAAGCTGGTAGCTCGTGCAGCTGGGAGCTGGCAGCTGGCATCTGGCAGCTGTCGTCTCAGCTCACCGGAGTCGCGTACGCAACGATGTTGTCGTCGTAGCTGGCGAGGGATCGGTTGAACTCGCCGCCGCAGGTGATGAGGGTGAGCACGGGCTCGCCGTCCTTGGAGAAGACCCGGTCGAAGGGGAGCTCCTCCTTGGCGTACTGGTCGAGTTCGATGATCTCGAAGGTCTGGGTGGTTCCGTCCGCGAAGCTGACGGTGGCCAGATCACCCAGCTCGAGGCGGGCGAGTCTCCGGAACACGCCGGGTCGGTTGTCGAAGGCGATGTGGGCGGCCAGCACCGAGGAGCCTTCCGCCCCGGGGGTGGGGCCGTACCGATACCAGCCGACCTCGTTGCGGCCTGGGATCTCCATCTCGCCGTTGTCGAGAACGCCCACCGGGATGACGGGAGCATCGATGACGTCGATGCCGTCGATGGTCAGACCCACCGGGGGCGGGCCGGGGTCGACCGCGGCGTCGGGGTCGAAGATGGCCGATCCGATCGGCTGGACCAGATCGGCGTAGGGAGAACGCTCCGCCACGGTGGTGACCGTGGTCGGGGGCACCGTGCTGGTGGTGGTCACCGCCGGGACGGTGGTCGAGGTGGTGACGGGCTGCACGGTGGTGCCGTCGCTGCACGCCGCCAGCAGCAACGCGGCGCCGATGGCCAGGGCTCGAAAGGTACGCATGACTCCTCTGGGTGCCGGTCGACCGGCCGCGGACGGGGTACGCCGGTCGGGCAACGGTGAAGGGGTGGGAGCGGCGACCGATGTCATCGCTCCCACCCCTTCTCCCGGTGGTCAGGCCTTGGTGGCGACCAGCTTGCGGGCGCCCAACGCCAGGGCGGCAGCGCCGAGCAGGCCACCGGCGAGCACGACCCGCATGTCGGGGCCGACCGGGCTGGTGCCGGTGTTGACGGCGGTGGGGGTGGTGCCGAGGCCGTCGATGGTCTCGTCCAGGACCGTGAGGGACTCACCCTCGAGCGACCCGACTGCGTACACGATCAGCGACGAACCGTCGGCGAGGGTGAGATCGGCGGGACCGATCACGACCGGCTCGGTGACGCCGGTGGGAACCACTTCGGCGCTGATCGTTCCCACACCCAGGTCTGCGGAGACCTCGTTGGGGTTCTCCAGGTTGGAGAAGGCCACATCGCCGTTGGCGAGAACGTCCACGGCGGGAGCGGCGGCGGTGTGACGGACGGTCAGACGTCCTTCACCGGCGGCGATCTCGGAGGTGTCGTTCTCGAAGACGGCGAGGGTGGGGGTGCCGGCGGCATCCAGGTGGGCGATGATCGTGTAGTTGCCCGAAGCGGGCAGGGACACGTCGCCGGCGTCGATGGCGACGGTGTCGGTCCCGGCCAGCAGTACCTGGAGACCGGCCAGGGTCTCACCGGCCAGCGCCGACAGATCCTGGGTCTCGCCGAAGGCGAAGCCCTCGAACACATTCGCTCCGCCGGCTGCGACGTCCACATCCGTGTCGGGGATCCCGTGCAACAGGTGGATCCGTGCCTCTTCCTGGGCGAAGGCGGGCATAGCCGCCATCACCGTCATGAACGCCAGGGCGAACATCGCCGTCATCTTCCTCATCGTGCCTCCTCGTAGAGTGCTTACGGGAACGTGTACGGAGCGGGTAGCGGCGCCGGATGACGACAGAGCGGAAAATTGCACGTGTCCCTCAGCCCTCACCCTCGGTGAGGGGAGGTGGGCGGTCGGGGTGGCCCGGTCAGGGCTTCGTGGTCTCGACCGACTCGTCGACCGTCACCCGGGCCCGTCGGCCCCGGCGGGTGATCCACACGGCCAGGCCGACGGCAACGGCCACCACAACGGCCACGCCGATCCGGACCAGGCCCCCATCAGAGGCGAGGGCGATCGAGGTCCCCGCCGTCGTGGCGTTCTGGCGAGCGGTCTCGAGATCGCCTTCGGCGACGGCCGCGATGGCTCTCGCCAGTTCGCCGTCGGGATCACTTCCCCACAGCCCGATCACTTCGAGAGCGCTCCGGGGCCGGTCGACCGAGCGACGCGCTTCGCCAACCGTCTCGAGCACTGTCGTCTGCGCCGCCAACTCCGCCGCCAGCACCTCGGCATCTTCACCATCCTCGAAGCGCTGCTCGACGGAAGGAGGTGCCACGCCGGCCCCGACCACCGCAGCCTCGAGCAGTTGGCGGGCGTCGAACACGAGTTGGGCATCGTCGATTCCCCCTGAGGCGGCCGAAAAATCCCATTCGTTCATGGCGAGCCGGAGGCTCAACGGGAGCGCCCACCCGTCGGCGCCGGCCAGCAGGCCGGCGTACCGGCCGCGGACCGCCTCACGCTGGTCCAGCAGACCCAGTTCGTTCTCGGTCACGACCCACTCGGCAAACAGATCGGAAGCGGTACTCGATCCCCCCACCTCTTCGAGAAGGTCGAGGAAACGGCGCCAATCGTCGACCGGGCCGACCTCCTCGGGTGGACCCTCTCCCCGGTAGGCGATGATGTCGTCCGCGGCGGCGGCGACCACCTGCGCCATACGATCCGGGCCGATCTCGTCGATCAGCCGATCGACCAGTTGCCAGGATGCGGCGTATCCGAAGTCCTCGGCGCGGTCGATGGTGCGGTCGTCGAAGGTGGGATCGTTCCACTCGTTGAGTGGACGATTCCCGAGACCCGAGACCAACACCGACGGCTCCGGCCAACCGGCCGCTCCGATCTCCTCGACCGCCAGGGCCGCGAAAGAGTCGGCCAGACCCTCGGTGATCCAGCGGTGGGCGAAGAGGTCATCGTCGAACCAGGCGTGTGAAACCTCGTGAAGCACCAGGTGGGCATCGAGATCCTCTCCGATCTCGATCACGTCGAGCCCTCCCACGTACCACCCGGCATACCCGTGGATGTAGGGCCCGAAAGACTGGAGCACCGACAGATCCTTGTCCCACTCGAACCCGGTGATCTCCTCCAGTGCCGGGATGCCCGTAACCAGCACGTCGGCCACCGACGTAGCCCAGTCGTCGTCGCCCGGCCACGACTGGAGTGTCACCTCCCCATCACCGATCGGGAACGTACTCCGCTCCAGAGCCTCGTCGTCTCGCGCCGAGACCACTGCCACCCAGGCGTCCGGATCGTCGATATCGCTGGCACGCAGCAGATGTCGACCGTCCTCGTCGACCGAGCGGTCCAGCCGGTCACCGAGGACCTCGACCTCCAGCCCGGGTGCCAACGTCACAGAAACCGACGAGGAACCCGCATCTCCGTACGCCCAGACGTAGAACCAGGCGAACGCCGGATTGACCCGCAGCTCGATCTCAGATCGGGGTGGGCTGCCCTCCAGCACGAAGCTCACCGTCAGCTCCCGGGTCTGCCCCGAATACAGTCGGGGAGCCAGCGGAATCGACACCTCGGTGATCCCACCCACATCCCGCGGCGTGGTAACGATCTCGAGCGGACCGTCGGAGCTGGCGGCGCCGATGCCGGTGGCCTCGACCGGCACCACCAGGATCAACTCGTCGAAGTAGAACCGGGTGACGCCGAACTCGTCGGTTCTATCGGCGAGGGTGTTGGTGGCCGACACGTCGAGCGTCACCGCCACCAGTCCCTCTTCGTGCCGGACGTCGTAGGAGGCACCGATCGCCAGACTCAGGCCATCATCACTCACACCCTCCTGAGCGACGGCGGGCGAGGCCGAAGACGCCAGCCACCACGCGACTCCGACCAACACCGCCAATCGCCGGACGATCACCCGACTGCCGCTCTATTCATCCGTTGACCGGGTATCCGGGTGAAGACAACACCATCGCACACCGAGGCCAGCGACTCCAGGCCGTCACGAAGTCGCTCCACCGCGAACATCCGATCTCCGTGCCCGACCAGCACGACGATGCGGTTGCTGCCCTCGACGAGGGCCGCCAGTCGGGGGTCGGACAGGTTGGCTGGAACGTCCACCAGCACTACGTCGAACGGCTCGGCCACACCCACGATCGCCTCCACGACCAACGCCGCCTCGTCCTCCGACACCGGCCGCTTGCCCTGGGAGAGCAACGAGAGATGGCCGGCAGGAGTGGACACCTCGGTCAGCGCATCCGATCTCGAGGCGGCTCCATCGATGAGGTCGGTGAGACCGGGCTGGTTGATCGCCTCGGGTGCCAGCATGCGCGACAACTCGCGACTCTCGAAGTCGGCGTCGACCACCAGCGTTCTGTAACCCTCGGCGGCGAGAACATGGCCGAAGTTCGCCACGGCCGAAGTCACCCCGCCCTGGCGGGCGGCTGCGGTCACGGCCACGATCATCCCGGTCGCACCCATCCAGGTGTTGGCCCACTCCCCGACCGCGCCGGCGATGAACCGATGGGCATCGAGTTGGGCCTTCGAACTGGCGGCGTCGAGGGCACCGCCCACACCGACCTGGGGCAGCACACCGAGCACCGGGGCACTCAGCACCACACCCGATTCGGTGGAGGACCTGAAGACGCGTTTGCGGAGCGCGCCTGCGTAGGCGGCGCCGACCCCGGCCAGACCGGCCAGGAACGCCACGGCCAGCAGGGTGCGCAATCCGGTGATACTGCTCTCCTCCGAGACCACGGCCGGGGTTGCCAACCGCACACCGCGACCCAGGAGGCTGGCGTCGACCCGAAGGTTGTCGCGCCGCTCCGCCATGGAGCCGGCCCGATCGACCAGTTGATCGAGTCTCCGTTCGAGCACCGACACCTCGCTGGACACGCCCTCGAGCTCGTCGATCACCCGGGCGGCGTTGAGCACGTTGTTGATGCCTGCGAGGTCCTCCAGCAGCTCGGCGCGGGCGGTGGGGGACGCCCCCGGAATGGCGGCGGCTACGTCCGCCAGTACCGGGAGCAGATCCTGGATCCGCTCCTCCAGCTCGGCCGCCCCCGGGGCGCCCTCGTTGGAGGCGGTGTCGATCTCGGCCTGAATGCCGGCGATCTCCTCCTCGAGCGCCGTCACCTCATCATCGAGCGCCGAGATCGACGCCGAGAACGCTTCGGTCGTCTCGGACTCGAGGAACTCCTGATAGGCACTGACAACCGAGTTGGCGCCCAACACGGCCCACTCGGGAGTCTCGGCGTCGAACGAGACCGTGACCAGGGCACGATCGTCGCCGCCGACGACCAGCGCCCGTGTCAGATAATCGATGGTGTCGTAGGGGAACGAGGCATCCACCTGGGAAGCCGCTTCGGAACTACGCCGGGCCAGCTCGGCTGACCGGAGGATGTCGATCTGATCGGCGACATAGTCGGTGGTGTTGACGTTCGTCGACTGAAAGAGGACCGCCTCACGCGGGTTCTCGAGGAGGATGGTCGCCTGGGCGCTGTGACTGCCCTGCGACGCCGCGAAGAGCAGCGTCATCGCCCCGGCGGCGACCAGCGAGGCGGCGGCCAGGCCGAGTTTCCAGTTCTGACGAACCGCCGCAACGAGGGTCGGCTCCAACATGTGTGTATCGGACATCGGCGCCCTTCCTAGACGTGACCCGACACGGGCCGGGTTGATTCTCGCAGACCGTGGTAGCCGTACCTCCTGGCGAGCGGCCAGGTGAGTGCGTCGACCACCAGACGGTCGCGTGGGTGCTGATCCCGCCGCCAGGCATCATCGGAACGCAGTGCCACCGGTCCCGTTTGGAACCGACCGGGGTTCCCGGACACCGTGTGCGACGGGGACAGCTCGACCTCGGCACGGGTCAGCGTGGGATGGGGCATCTCGAGCCCCACGATCGACCGGATGGCGTCGATGGCGCCGACCGGATCCGCCAGGAGATCCTCGTAGCGGAGTCGCAGGTACCCGGGCAGGTGCGAGAACGGCTCACCGGCGATGTTCCACACCGTCCAGAAGGTGGCCGAGACGAACGGCGGATGCTGAGGCATTCCCCGCTCCTCGGTGGAGTCGATCTGGCGTTTGAACCGCTTGCGGGAGTGGGCGACCGCCCGCGGATCGCGGATCAAGTGCACGACCGACAGCTCGACATCTGGCGTGAGAGACAAGAGGTGACCCCAGGTCGGCCGTTTCGAGGAGTCCACCAGCACCTTGGCCCCCGAGACCGCCGCCAGCTCGTGGTAGATCGGAGCCACCCGCCGGGCGATGTCGATCAGACGACGATCGTGCCTACGCCCCACCACCGGTACCCTCGGAGTGAAGGCATGCCGGGTGCGCAGCAGTTCGAGGTCGGCCAGCATCCGGGGTGTGTCGATCGTCTCGGACGGAACCTGCGCCAACACCTGGGACCACACCTCGCAGTCGACCACCCTGACACCGCATCCACACAGTCTCAGCTCGTCCAGGCCACGCTCCCACAGGTAACGGATCTCCCCACCCGAGAACGCACCGGGGATGCCCCCCAGGATGTTGTCGAGCAAGGTGCTCCCGCTTCGGTCGGACCCGACTATCGCAAGTACCTTCGTTGTCATGTTCCACTTCCCCTCGAAACGGTCTCCAGCACCCTGAGGATTTCCTCGTTGAGTGCATCCGGCTCGGTACCGAAGGCCGTCGCTTGTTTGATCCTCGCCTCGGTGGCTTCCCACCAGTACCCGATGACCTCCGAGCTCAGCGTGATGGCCTCGGGGCGCCGATGCCGTCCGATGGCCGCCGACGAGATCACGTACAGGGCACTATCGGCACCGGGAGGCGCCCAGGTGACCGATTCCCAGTCGAGCAACGCGGGAGATCCGACCCTGCGGGCCCGGAGGTTCCACGGCGTCAGGTCACCGTGGGAGGGCACCCAATGCTGCGGCACAGTGGCAGCGCGTTCGGGCGGCGTGACGGCGGCCGACAACTCCCCACAGATGGTGCCCAGGTCGGGACCCACCGCCATGCGGTGCGCCCCCATCACGATCGGCGCCGTGATCCCGTACGACCAGCGGCCCATCTCACCCACCTCCAACAGCTCGGGGTACACGAAGCTCTCGGGCCGCGCCACCGCCAACTGCCGAAGTGCACGCGCCTCTATCTCGACCCCTCCGGCCTCGCTGGCCTCCACCCTCATCATGGCCCGCTGGCGGCCCTTGGCGATGACCGCCATCGTGAATCCGCTCCGACCACCCGAGCGGCCGTACACGGCTATCGCATCCCACGGGCCGACCAAGCCGGAGATCCGGCCCTCCAGCTCATCCCAGAGGTCATGTTCGATCGGACAAACCCAGGTCGAGGTCGGACCGGGAAGGCATCTCGGACCGAGCACGGCAACCGCCAGCATGCTCAGGTCCCGGAACAGCTCGGATCGTCTCCTCGAGGGCGCATACAGCGCGATCCCGGCCAGGGCCGCCTTCCGACCCGCCATCGGGATACCCAGTCTCGACCACCCGGCTGGGTATGCCTTCAGAATCGTCATACGGACGCCGCCTTCTCCCGGTAGTGCGGAACCATCGCCGCCCGGTAGGAGACCCAACGGGCGAGGCCCAGCGCAGCCATGCCGGCCGGGCGAGCCATGGCAGCGAGGGCGAGGGAGCCGGCGCCCAACCAGGCGAACACCACCGACACCACCACCATCACCACGTTCGAGAGGGTATCCATCATGAAGAGCGCACGCTCGCGATCTGCCCCCACCAGCTCGAGGCGAAGCGGAAACGATGCCCCGTTGAATCCGTTGGCAACCACGCTGACGGCGATCAGCCCGGGAATGAAATAGGCGGCCGGGACCAGATCGGGGAGTGGGCTGATGGCCCAGTCCCAGCCCACGATCGCCGCGTAGAGAACCGTCATTGGCCACAGCACCACCATGAAGGTCTTCGACACCCTGGCCGCGCCTTCCCGATCGCGCAGACGGGCGGTCCGCATCGAGTCTGGCCCATACACCGACCGCAACCCCATCGACACCACCACGATCGGCTGGGCCAGGGTCCGGGCGGCCTCGGCGTATCCCAACGCAGCCTCGCCCGCCACCGCCGAGATGAGGCCTGCCACCAGGAGGTTGGCCCCGGTGGAAAGGGCACCTGCCGTGCCCAGCCACCAGCCCATCCTGGTGAGGACTCTCACTGCAATGTCGTCGAAGAAGCGGGAAGCGACCTCTTCATCGACGGCCACGCGGCGGGTGGAGTGCCGCGCTCCGATCAGGCCGTACACGGTGGATGCGATGTTTGCCACCGCCAGACCCCCAAAGGCGATCCAGGCCGGGTCATCGATGGTGAAGTGAAGGACCGCCACCGCCAGCACCGAGCCCACCGCCTGAACGATGGACACGCGGGCTGCCTGCCAGGCGGACTGGTCGAGATGGAACAGGCGACGTAGGTGGTCCTGGATGGGAGAGACCACGAACACCACGAACGCCGTCAGGGCCAGTGGCAGCACCAACTGGTCGTACTCTCCGGTGGCGAGGACCATGACCGAGGGAACGACGACCACCAGGGCGGCACATGCCAGGGCCACCGGAAGCAACCGCCACGAGATCGCCGGAGCGAGCCGGCGGCGGATCCCGGCGGGCAGGTCGAGGATCACCTTCTCCGCCGGAATGAAGACCAGCTGGGTGGTGACGGTGGTAGCCATCCCGAAGGCTGCAAAGAAGATGGCGTATACGCCGATGAACTCCGGGGTGTCGGCCCATTCCAGAATCACGTACAGGCCGGTCACGAACGTGGCGATCGACGCCATCCCGGCGTCGACGAGGCCGCCCGACAGCCTCGATCTGATCAGGCGGATCATGACGCTCCGGACACGTGCAACCCGGAGCCGACCGCGGCACGAGCCGATGAGAACGCGGCGACAGGTTCGATTGTGATGTTTTGCGCGCCCAAGGCGATGATCTCCGAGTCTGGTCCGCCTGACGTGATCTCCCGACGGACGTCGGAGACGTCCACCGTGCCCCGGAGATTGCCGTCGGTTTCGGCCCGGTTCACGTTACCAAGGGGTGGGCATCTGGCAATAGACCCCCGGGCACGGCGCTGGACTGGGCCCGGCGATTCCACCCGGGCCCGTTGTCGCCACAGCCTGACCGGGTACGATCTCAGGCCATGCTGGAAATCGCGCTGACCGCGGCGCTCTCGGGACTGGTGTTCCGGTTCGTCGGCTCGGGCCGCGCACCGGGCCGTTTCGCCAACCTCTCGCAGGGGCTCGGACGCGAGCACTTCGCCCTGACGATGCTGGTGTTGGCGTCGCACTCACGGGTCAGCCGATCCGGAGCGGCAGACACACTGTCGAGCCCCTTCACCCTGGAGACAGGCCTGCGTGGCGTGTTCGTGATGGCTGCGGTCGTAGCGCTCCTCCCAGTGGCGCGGACCAGCATCAGGCTCTCCAGCACCATTCGACGCGGTTGGTGGGGGGTGGGCGCCCTGATCCTCTACACCGGCGCCGCCGGCATCTCGGTGTTCTACTCCCCGGCGTTCCTGCAGACGGCAGGCAAGGTCTTCGAGCTGGCAGGGTTGGTACTCCTGGTGTGGCGGCTCATGTCACGACGCGATGCCGCAGATGCCCTCACCCGGACGCTCTACGTACTGCTGTTGATCGAGCTCAGCCTTCTCACCGTGTCGGTCCTCGGCTTCTTCCTGATTCCTTCGCTCTTCGCCGTCATGTTGGAGCGCCCGGGCTTCTTCTTCCGGGCGACCCTTGAAGGCCCGCTCGGATCAGCGAACGACACCTCGGCCACCGGAGGGATGCTGGTTGCCGTCGCCACCGCCGCCTGGCTGTCGAGAGCGGCCGACCGCCGCTCATTCATATGGCCGGCCATGGCCGTGATCGGGGTGGCATCGGTGGCTCTCGCTTCCGGACGACAAGGCGTGGCGATCATGGTGGGAGCCGTGGGCATCGCAGTGCTCGCCGCCAACCGGCAGGCGTTCTTCCTGGTGCTCATCCCCACCTTCGCGGTCGCAGTCCTCTTCGCCGGCGAGACGATCCTGCGCATCCTGCTTCGCGATCAGGTGGCCGGATCGGTTGCAACACTCACCGGTCGGACCGTCTTCTGGCAGGCCGCCATCGAAGCCTTCACCAGGCAGCCTCTCACCGGATACGGCTTCGGGAGCTCTCGGTTCTCCGTGCTGGCGGCCATCGGGGCAGACAGGTTCACGCACCTCCACA
>JBHJOH010000096.1:0-32128 GCA_050329955.1 Acidimicrobiia bacterium
GAAATCATTCGCCACCACATCGACCGACACCGCCGTGTCCTCATCGGTCCCCACCCCGTCATCAGCCGCCACCGGCGCATCATTCACCGCAGCAACCACCACCCACACCGTGCCCGTAGCCGTCGCCGCACCATCAGACACCGTATACGTGAACGAATCCGTCCCGAACCAATCAGCATCCGGCGTATACGTCAACGTCGCATCACCATTGTCCACCACCACCCCGTTGGCCGGCTGGGTGAACGAAGCGACCGACAACACATCACCATCAACATCGAAGTCATTGACCAACGGCGCCACCACCAACGCCACATCCTCATCCGTCCCCGTGTTGTCATCCACCGCCACCGGAGCATCATTCACCGCCACCACCGTCACCGTCACCGTCGCCGAATCCGTCAACACCCCATCCGAAACCGTATAGGTGAAGCTGTCGACACCGTTCCAATCAGCATCCGGCGTATACGACACCGTCCCATCACCATTCACCACCACCGACCCATTCACACCCTGCGTCACCGAGACGACGGTCAGAGTGTCACCGTCCACATCGAAATCATTCACCAACACATCCACCGTCACCGACTCATCCTCAACGACGGTGTCCGCATCATCAACCGCCACCGGAGCATCATTGATGGGGGTGACGGTGATGGTGACGGTGGCCGTGTCAGTCCCACCCCGACCATCGGAGATGGTGTAGGTGAACGAATCAACCCCATTCCAATCCGGATCAGGTGTGTACGTGACAGTCCCATCACCATTGTCGACAACCGTGCCATTGGCTCCGTCGGTCACGGCGGTCACCGTGAGGGCGTCACCGTCGGGATCTGTGTCGTTGACCAGCACATCGATGATGGCCCCGGTGTCCTCGTCGGTGGTGGCAGCGTCATCGACCGCCGTCGGGGAAGCGTTCACCACCACTGCCTGGGAGAACTCGGAGGTCGACCCGTACGCCCCGCCGCCCAGGTCCTCGGTGGTGGTGGCGGTAACGATGTCGCCTGACGAGCCGGCGAAGCTCGTCGTAAAGCTCTGCGATCCGGTGCCTGGGTGACTGACCGTGGCGGAGTGGACGAAGGTCTCGCCCTCGCCGTATCCGCTCGGGTCGGCAGCGGTGTTGGTGAAGAACTCGATCCGGTAGTTGCCCGCCGGGACGTCGAGGGTGTAGGTGACGTCGACGGACCCCGCCGTCTCCACCGCCGACACCATCTCGGGGAAGTTCAACAGATCGTTGGCGCCGGCGTCGGCGTCGCCGGCGTCGTTGGCGGTGACACCGTTGTCGGACAGGTCGATCCCGAGGCCGGCGTTGCCGACGATCGAATTGGCGAGAACGGAGTTGTCGAGGGAGCTGTTGCCCACCGCGACGGCGTCGCCCTGATTGAAGGCGATGGTGTTGCCGTGTCCGCCGCCGGTGCCGCCGATCACGGTAGCAGTGCCGAACAGGCGAATGCCGCCCCAGGAGTTGGGAATCGGAGCGGTCCCGGTGAGGTCGGCGCCGATGACGTTGCCGCGGATCACCACGCCGGTGGAGGCGCTCGACACCTGGATCCCGTCTGCCCCGTTGCCAGAGATGAGGTTGTCGATGATCTGCGATCCGGAGGCACCGGCGTTGAAGATGCCGTGACTGGAGTTGGCGACCGCGGCGGTGCCGGCGGCATCGGTGCCGATGCGGTTGTTGGAGATCACCGCGCCGGTCGCCGCGTCGAGGTACACCCCGTAGGAGCCGTTGCCGGAGATGACGTTGCGACCACCGGAGGAGCCACCCACCACCAGCCCGGTGCCGCGCGCCAACACCCCGTGGGTGCCGTTGCCCCGGTCGAGGCCACCGCCGGCATCGAGTCCGATCAGGTTCCCGGCCACGGTGAGATCGCTGGTACCGAAGGCCCGGATCCCCGCTGCGGTGTTGGCGGAGATGACGTTGCCGGCACCAAAGCCGGTCCCTCCGATGGTATGCGGACCCACATCCCAATTGACGTCGACCCCGTCGCCACCGTTGCCCACCGGGGTGGCCCCGTCGACACCCAACCCGATCAGATTCCCCTGCACCAGGTTGCCGACGGCGGCGGGCAGCTCGAGGTAAACACCGTCGCCGGTGTTGCCCGAGACGACGTTTCCTTCCCCGGGACCGGTACCACCGATCTGGTTGCCGCTCGATCCGGACACGACCACACCCCTGCCGGTGTTGGGCACGGCCGTGATCCCGTCGGAGCCGACCCCGATGTGGTTGCCGTGGATGACGGTGTCGACGGTTCCGGCGCCCTGCAAGTAGAGGCCGTTTGCACCGTTGCCTGAGATCACGTTGCGGAGACCGACAGACGTTCCCCCGATGATCGTTGCCCTGGCGCTGTTGAAGATGTTGATCCCCGTTGAGCCGTTTCCCCGGTCCAGCGTCCCGGTGGCGTCGGTGCCGATGAGATTGCCCTGGATGCTGTTGCCCGCGGTGAGGGCGTCGAGGTTGGCATTGATGTGGATGCCCTCTTGCGTGTTCCCGGCGATGACGTTGCCCTCACCGAGAAGTGAGTCGCCGCCGATTCGGCTGGTGTTGGCACCGTTGAAGAGGACCACACCGTGGCGCCCGTTGGCGACCACAACACTGCCGTCGGCGCCGAGCCCGATGGTGTTGGCCTGGATGACGTTGCCTGAGATGGCACCACCGAGCTCGACTCCATCGTTCCCGTTCCCGGACAGCACGTTGCCCGCGCCGGGCCGGCCGATGACGTTGTCACTGCTTCCACCTCCCAGCGCTATTCCGTCGGCTCCGTTGGAGATGGCGACCGCTCCGGTGACATCGATCCCGATGAAGTTGCCGATGATCGTGTTGCCGCTGGAGTTCCAGACGATGATGCCGTCGCCGCCGTTGCCAGAGATCAGGTTTCGATCGGCTGAATCGCTGCCTCCGACCGTGGTTGGGCCTGACCCGGCGCTCAGGTCGATGCCGCGGCCGCCGTTGCCCCGATCGACCGTCCCGCCGGCAGAAACACCGATGTGGTTCCCGGCGATGAGAGTGTTGGAGGCGGTGGCGCCGACTTCGATGCCATCGGCACCGAAGCGGTTGATGGCGAGACCGCGAATCGTGGTGCCGTTGCCCGACACCCGCAGCCCGTCACTGAGTCCCCCTGCCGAGCTCCCGTTCAACTCCACCACCGGTGTCGACGCCCAGCCGGGCTGGCTGGTGCCGTCGATGGTCACCGTGTCGGTGAGTGGTGGCAGCTCCGACCCAGGGGAGATCGTCCACACCCCGCCTGAATGGCCTGTCTCGGTGGACGGCATGCTGAAGTGGATCTCCCCGGCGTAGGGGTTGGCGTTGGCCTCCTCGATGGCGGCTCGCAGGGTGCAGGCCCGCTGCCCGGCGGTGTTGTTCGACCCGGTCCAGCAGTAGCCGTCGCCGGGCGCGTTGTCGCCCGTGTCGCCGGTCGAGTTCACGACGAGAGGCGCCACCGTCCCCGGCCAGTGGATGACGAACCAACCCAGGTCGGCCGTGGCGAGGGCGGCGTCACGTTGGACCCGCAGGGTGGTGGAGTTCGTCAGTTGCGTTGTGAACCAGCCGACCCCCGGATTGTCGTCGCTCGTGTAGGCCGAGCGACCGCCGTACAGCGTGGCGCCACCGACGGCGATGGAGCGGGCCGGATCCACCGCTGCGATGGTGACGTCCCGACTGGTGTCGGCGTTGGCGAAGGCGACGCTGGCGTGCTGGACCTCGGTGGCATCGGAGAATTCGACCAACTCCCAGGCGACGTCGAGGGTCTGCCCGGTCGAGGACCGGTCGAACGTGAGCGTGGTCCCGTTGGTGACCACGCCCCGGATCAGTTTCTGACCGATGTTGGTGCCGGAGCCCTCAGCGGTGGTGTTGGTGTAGACGAGCCACGCCTTCGAGGTGTCGACCGCAGTCATCGAAGAGGTCACCGAGGCTTCCCCCGCGGCGAAGCTCGCCGTGCCTCGCTGAACCGCTGACTCGTTGTAGGTGACTACCTGCCATTTGACGACGTTGCCGCCGCTCGAACTGATGCTGATCCGAAGATTGCTCGGGGACGTGAGTGCGGCGCGCGGGAAGTCGTTCGCCCCGAAGGTGCCGCCCGTTGCCCGACTGTTCATCAGAACGAACGACCGGGAAAGGTCAACCGTCGAGATGGGAAGGTCGGTGCTGGTGGAGGCAAGCGTGGTGCTGCCACGCTGGACCGAGACGCCCGAGACGAACTCGACCACCGACCACTCGATGGTTACGGTTCCGGTGGTCTCCTCCCGAGCGAACGTCAACGTCGTCGCATTCGTCAACTCACCTGTGACCGTGATGTCGCCAGGCCTGCTGTTGTTTCCGCGCACCGAGAACTGGAGGAACGCCTTGGTCGGGTCGACGGCGGCGATGGTGGCGGTCACCGACGACGACCCGCCGGCCAGCGTGGCCGTCCCCTTCTGGACGTTGTCGAGCACAACCGGCTCGACGCCTTGGATAACCGTGAATGCGTTCGAGAACTCAGATGTCGAGCCGAGATCCCCACCGCCGAGGTCCTCGGTGAGGGTGGCTGAGACGATGGCGCCTGCCGGCACCGAAACGGTGTGGGTGTGGGTAGCGGTACCGCCCGGGTGGGCGATCGAATCGAAACCCAGGTAGGTCTCCCCCTCACCGAACCCGCCCGGCCCGGCAACGGTGTTGTCGAAGAACTCGACCATGTAGGTGCCCGCCGGGCCGGTGACGGTGTAGTCGACGGTGGCCTCACCCGATGCGCTGGCGGCTGCGGTGATCATCGGTGCGGCCAGCCCGTCGTTGCCGTCGTAGAGGGCGATGCCGATCCAGGCGCTTCCGGAGATCGAGTTCTGTGAGATCGCCCAACCGGCGACGTCGCTGACTTGAACGGCGTGTCCGTTGGACCCGATGATCACGTTGTTGGTGATCTCGCCGCCGTCGGCGTTCTGGATGCCGTACACCAGGATGGGGCCGATGTCGTCGAGTGTGTTGTCCCGGATGACGATGCCCGAGTCGCCTGCGGCCGTTGCGACCTCGATCCCGTAATCGTCGACCCGGTCGGTGATGAGGTTGCCGGTGACCAGTGCACCGGATGCGGCGCTTCCAGGTGGCGCCCAGAAGTTGATGATCTCGATGCCACCGCCCTCGGTGGTGGTCTCCTGGGAGGTGCCCCTGATCTCGTTGCCGGAGACGGTCACGTCTGACAGCGTGCCGGACACCTCGATCCCCCGGTTCGCCTGATAGCCGATCAGGTTGTTCCGGACGATCGTCCCCGACCCCCCCTGGACGGCAACACCGGCCGACCCGGTGCTCCGAACGCCGAGCCCGGGGTCGGTGAACGAGTCGGCGAAGGCTCCGATCACCATGTCCTCGATCACGGTGTCGGCCCCCGAGATGATCGCAAGGTCCCGGTTGCCGCCGTAGACGGCGAGCCCTGAGATCGTCACTGCATCGGCATCCACCACGAAACCCTGGTGGCCCGCCAACACCAGCTCGACCTCGGGTGCCGGGACACCGTCGATGCTCGGTTCGTCACCGGTGCCGACCACGCCATCGGGGCCGGTGCCCACGCTTCCCACGAACCCCAGCACTCCCGGGTTGGTGTCGCCGCGGTTGGTGGTTTGGGTGGCCCCGTCGATGGTCACCCCCGCCGTGATGTTGGGCAGGCTGCTGGTGGCGGTGATGGTGAACACACCGCGGGCGCCCGAGTACCCGGTCTCGGTGGCGGGGATGTCGAACTCGATGGTGTCGATGCCCGCCGAGGCGTTGGCCTCCTGGATGGCGGCCCGCAGGGTGCAAGCCGGTTGGCCGGCGGAGTTGGTGCCGCCGGTGGAGCACACGCCGTTGCCGGGCAACGCGTCTGCAGCGTCTCCGGTCGAGTTCACCGTCACGACGTTGGGTGGAGGCAGAGCGGTCGATCGGACGACGAACATGTCCCAGGTGCCGCCGAGCGTCCGGTCGTACGCCCCCACGAGGGTGGGGAAGTCGGTCGAAGAGGTGTCACCGACCATCACCGGACGGTTCTGGGCGTCGAGCACGAGATTCCACACCTCCTCGGAGCCTGACCCGCCGACGTAGGACGCCGTCAGCAGTTGCGACCCGTCGGCGGAGAAGACACCCAGCAGCGCGTCCGACGTGCCGGACAGGGTCGTGTCCCACCCGTCGGCGGTGGCGAGACCGGTCGAGCCGGTTGTCATGCCCACGTACGCCCGCCCGGACTCGTCGACCTCCACATCCCTCGCCTCGTCGGCCCCGGTGCCGCCGTAGAACGTCGACCAGGCCAGCGCGGCGCTACCCGTCTGCGTGCGGTCGAGGCGGGCGACCCACCCGTCGGTCGTCCCCCCGAATGACGTGTCGTACGCTCCGCTGGTCGTGGGGAAGCCGGACGAGTTGGTGGCCCCCACCAGGAAGATGTCGGTGTCGGAGCCGAGCGCCACGTCGTACCCGTAGTCGTCGGATCCCGCCCCCAGATAGGACGCATACAGCAGGCTCGAACCGTCGCTTGAGAGTTCGGCGTAGAACGCATCGGTGTTTCCGTTGTGCGTTGTGTCGTAGCCGCCCGCCGGCAACGAGAGAGAGCCCTGCGAGTCGCCGATGGCATGGACGGTCCCGGTGCTGCCGACGGCGATCCCCAGGATCCGGTCCCGGGTGGTTCCGCCCAGGAAGGTGGAGTAGACGAGTGAGGTGCCGGCGGAGGAGAGGCGAAGAACGACCCCGTCGTCGTTTCCGCCGTGGGAGGTGTCATAGGCCCCGGCCGTGGTCGGGAACCCAGACGAGTTGGTGTACCCGCCGATGACGATGGAACCCGACGGGCCCATCGCCACACTCGTGAAGTAGTCGGAGACGGCGCCGCCGACGTAGGTCGAGAAGTCGAGCGCCGATCCGGTACTGGACAGGCGGAACACGAAGCCGTCGACACCGCCGTTGGCGGTGGCGTCGTAGGCGGAGACGGTGGGGAAGTCGCTCGAACTGGTGTAGCCGACCACGACGATCCGGTCGGAACCGTCGACCACGAGATCGAGGGGCGCATCGCCCGAGGAGCCACCGACGTAGGTCGACCACAGCAGCGCGCTGCCGTCCGCCGAGAGCTTGGAGACCACGATGTCCTCGAACGGGTTCTTGGTGGTGTCGTAGGCGCCGGCCGTGGTGGGGTAGTCGGTGGACTGGGAACGTCCGGCCACGATCACGTTGCCGGAGGAGTCCACCCCCACGGCGTCCCCAAGGTCTGCTCCGGAGCCGCCGAGGTAGGTGGCCAGATCGAGGGTGGGGTCGATCACCAACGGCAGGTCGGCGTCGTAGGCACCGACCTCGAACCCCACCGACCCCGGATTGTTGAGGACGTAGGCGCTGTCGACAGCCACCCGTCCCCCGGGTGTGTCCTGGTAGGTGACGGGGGCCGAGAACACCAGGTCGTCGCCCACCGACACGTCCACCAGCAGCCGACCTTCGCCATCGATGCTGACGCCGTCGGCTCCGTCGAAGGCGATCGACAACGAGTCGGGATCAGCGCCGGGGTGGACGATGAGGTCGTAGCGCAGGCCGGCCCCGGTGCCCAGGTATCGGATATCGACGCCTTCGAGCACCTCCTCGTACACCACCACCTCGGCCGCCTCGACACCCGTCACCCATTCGCTGGGGTCGGCGCCGATGAAGTAGTTCGTGACCGAGGCCTCCAGCCCGCTCGCCATCGGTTGGGCTTCGGGATCGGCGCCCTCCAGGGTCATCCGCACCACGTGGCCCTCGATCTCCGCATCACCGTCGCGTTCGGCCAGTGCCTGGCGGGTCTCGTAGACGAGCGCTCCGCCTGCGAGGAACACCGTGGCCTCCTCACCACGCACCACGAAGTCGACGGCCTCGTCGAACTGGCCCTCGTTCTGCTCGAGGATTGCCGAAGTGGCTTCGGCGGTGACATCCCACGGCTGGGGGGCATCGGGATCCCGATCAGCAGGACCCGACGTGGTCTCGGTGATTGGCTCGGGCTCCGTTGTCTCGGGCACCGTGGCCGGTTCAGTCGGCTCGGTGTCGGGGGTGGGCTCGGCGGTTGCGGGCGACACCGGGGTGGTCTCGGGGTCGGGCGCGAGTACCAGCCTGGTCACCACACCGGGCTGGGCAGCGCCCGTCCAGCTCGGATACGAAGCAGGCTCCACCAGACCAACGTCGGCAACCATGGTGGCGAAGGCAATCGAGAGACCATCGCGCTCGACTGCGTGCACCGTCGCCATCCCGGCCGGGACCGACACCACGTCGGGTGTCGCCACCAGGTCGAGCACCAGCGAGTCGGTGGAGGCCGCCACAGCCAGCGGTGACGCGACGGCGGCACTCTCGCCCGACGAGGTGACGGCGTCGATCGCCGGGGCACCACCCGCCCCCACCACGGTGAGATGGCTTACGCTGGCGAAACCCGGCTGAGAGAAGGCCCAGGTCAGGTCGACGGCATCGACCCCGCTCGGCCCCCGGAAGACCGCCTGATAGAGATCTGACCCGGGGTGATCGTCACGTCGGAGCAGCTCCCACCCGGGGGGAGCCGAGATGATGTCGTCGGCGGCCGCGACCCTGGAAACAACGGCCAGCGCCAGATCGGTGGACCGAACCGCCGGAGCCTCGATCCGAACCTCCGTTGCGTCCGACTCGGTATGGACCACAACGTCGACCCGGGGGGCCGAACCGGCGGCGGCGGGCCCTTCCCAGCCGGCCAGGGATTGCACGATGATGCCGAGCACGACCGCCACGATCCCGACCGTCCGCAGTCGGATGAGCACGGGTTGCGGCACTGCCCGCCGGCGGGACACCACCCAGCGGCGGTACTGCGCCCGTTTGATGCGGAGATTGGATGTGAGGCGGCTGCTCATCGGACCCCGCCTGCCGCCCGGATCGACGGCCGGTCAGCGGAGGAGCCGTCGGCCATGGGCACGTTGACGATGAACCGGGTGAGACCGTTGGAGTGTGCATATCCGACGGTGCCGCCCATGCCCTCGGCGAGGGATTTGACGATGGAAAGCCCGAGACCGACGCCACCGGCGACGGCCTGTTGGAAGGTGAGGGTGTGGATGTAGCGTTGGAACAGGCGCCGTTCCAGTTCGGGAGGGACACCGGGCCCGTTGTCGACCACCATCCACTGGTAGGTGATTCCGTTGGGTTTTCCGACCAGGGCGATCCGGTCCCCGCCGTACTTGACGGCGTTGCTGATGAGGTTGCGCAGCACCTGGCGTTGTCGGAGCCGGTCGACGAACACCGCCGCGTCCTCGACCTCGATCGAGATCTCTTTTCCGGCTTGCAGGAACGGGCGGGCGATCACTTCGGACTCTTCGACCGTGCCCACCCGACGCGGTTCGTAACGGAGTTGGCCCGCCGAAAGGCGGGCGGTGGTGAGCAGGTCCTCGACCATGCGGGCCAGGTCGGCGGCCTCGGTGGTGACCATGCCGAGCATCTCGCGGGCGTCCGGGGGGAGCCGATCGTCTTCGACCAGGATCTCGCTGAGGCCGAGAATCCCGGTCAACGGCGTTCGAAGCTCGTGGCTGGCGTTGGCCACGAATTCGTCGCGGGCCACCGCCAGCTCCTGTTCGGCCTCCAACTGCATCTCGAGCTGGCGTTGCCGCAGTTGGCGTTCCACGATCTCGCGGTACACCAGAACCAGCGCCAACGGCACCAGCAGGATCACGGTGATGCGGGCGATGTCGCCGAAGCGGGCCCCAGCCTTGTCGAGTCCGGTGATGTCGCCCAGTTGCCGGCCACGCATCCCGTTGACGGTGGCGGAGGCCTCCGAGAACCGGACGTTCAACTCTCCCTCGGCCAGGGCCTGGGCGGCAGCCGTCTCCCCGTTGCGGATGTGTGCCACTATGCGACTGCCGGCATCGATGAACGGGTCCAACTCGGGAATCGGGTCTCCGGCCGCCAGCTGGGCGTCGAGCTGAGCGGTGGTGGCGTCGATCTGGATGAGGGTCTCGGTGATCTCGTCGTCGAGATCCCAGTCCTCGAGGCGGGTTTGAAGGGCTGAGAGATGGGTGGCGAGACCAACGGCTGAGCGCTGCCCCTCGAGCAGCCGCTGAATCTCGTCGAGCCGGTGCAGTTCCTGACTCCACCCGGCCACCCGGCTGGTGGTTTCGGTCACGGCGAACACTGCAGTGCTCACCACCACGAGCGTCAGACCGATCGCCACCGTGGCTACACGGGCACGTCGGTTGGTCGATGGCGTATCCGCCGCGGAATGATTGGATCGATGCCGCATCCCATGACGCCAGTCGGCCGGAACGGCCCGATGTCAAGGGGATTGGCAGGAACGGCGGGTTCGAATCAGTCGACCGAGGGTGCGTCCGCCCGACGGTTCACGGCGTCGAAGACGGCACGGATGACCGCCTGGGCCTGGTCCTCGAAATGCCGCCACGGAGCCGACCCCACCACATGATCACCGGAGTCCGCGGTCAGGAGGATCACCACTACGTAGGCGAACCCGTTGACCTCACCGATCGAAACCCCGGCCAACCGCCCCAGTGGCCGTGCCACCGCCCCCTCCGCCGCGGCCAGTGACGCCCGGGCCACGATCGAAAGCCGCGGTTCCTCGGTGACGTTGCCGGCTGCCCGGCCCTCCACCGACTCTCCTTCAACCTCGACCACCACACGGACCTCGAGGTCGTCCCACTTCTGGGTCTCCTCGAACATGAGCAGCGGCGGTCGCATCGGTCGGCAGCGTACACCGACCCGACCCCCCGGGGAAGAGACCCCTTGCACTCGGACCGGCGGAGGTACAGTGCCAGCGATGGAGTCCGGTTACCCCACCATTCTCGTGATAGAGGACTCGGCGGTGATCTGGCGTCTCATTCGCGCCTCCTGCCAGGATCTCGCCGAGTTCGCCTGGCAAGCCGACGGCGTGTCCGGCCTCGACGCCGTCACCAAGAGCCCACCCGACCTGGTCATCCTCGACATCGGACTGCCATTACTGGACGGGTGGGGAGTACTGGCGGGCATGCGAGCCGAAGAACTCACCCGGAACGTCCCCGTTCTGGTGCTCACCGCCCACGCCGACACCGCCTCCCGCGAAAAAGCCCGCACCGGCGGAGCCCAAGCCTTCATGACCAAGCCGTTCCGCCCCAACGATCTCCGATCGACCATCGGCCTACTACTCATAAAACCCTGAAGCTCAAGTAGAGGCCGATGCTTCTCGTCGCTCCTCGCTCACCCCAGCTGCCAGCCAGACCGCGCTGTTGCGTGTTGCGTGTTGCGTCGGACGTTCCGAGCCAGCAGCTAACTCAACGCCGCTCTCACCTGCCGCAACGCCACCACCAGTGGCGAGACGTCGCCATCGATCGTGATGTCGAAGGAGCGCATGAACCGGACGAGCCGTCCGACGTGGCCGGAACGGACCGACAGGAAGTGTTTGACGGCCTCGTCGCCTTCCAGGGTGCCGGCGACTTCGATGACCCGTTCGGCGGCGCGGCGCCGGATGGCCAGCATTTCCTCTTCCACCGTCCACAACGCCCAGCGCTGCCAATGGGTTTCGGCGACCACGCCCCGGGTGAGGTCTGTGAGTTGGTCGAGGCCCAACGATCGTCCGACCCGCAGGAAGATGTCGAGGGTGTCCTCCACATCGCGGCCATGAGTCTCGGCTACGTCGATCACGTCGGCCCCGTAGACCACCACCGGGAGGGCGGCGTGTCGCCGAGCCAACGTCTCGGAGACTCCGGCTTCAACAAGGCGGGCGACGGCTTCGGAACGGTTGATGCGCCACTCCTCGGGGCCGACCTCGAAGGCACAGCGTTCGATCTCCTCGAAGCCGGGGCGGTGGGCCTCCACCATCTTGCCGATCGACCCCTCGACCCCATGGGCCAGGTACCAACGGGTGACGGCCGCCACCGACCGGTCCGAGACCTGCATGAGACGGGTCCACAGCTCCATCGGCACCGTGCCGAAGGCATCCTCGATCGCTTCCCACCGGTCGACGGCCCGGGTCACATCGCGGGCGATCCGGTAGGCCGCCACCACTTCCGCCGGGTCGGCGCCGGTCTGGCGGGTGAGTCGTTCGACGAAGACGATACCCTCGGAGTTCACGACGTCGTTGGCGAGAGCGTTGGTCACCAACTCGCGTTTGAGGGGGTGCTCCACCAGGAGGTCACCGAAACGTTCGACGACAGCAGCCGGGAAGTACTGGCGGAGGTCTCCGATCAGGTACGGGTCGTCGGGCAGGTTCGATTCCAGGACCGACTCCTTGACGCTGCGTTTGGCGTAGGCGAGCAACACCGACAGCTCGGGTCGAGTGAGCACCTGTGCGGCGCGAGTGCGCTCGCCCATGACCTCGCTCGACGGAAGGCCCTCGACGGAGCGGTCCAGCATGCCGCGCTCCTCGAGCGACACCATCAACTCCTCGTAGGCTTCCATCCGACGGTCGGCCGAGGACTCCTCCTGTGACAGCATCTGGGCCTGCTGGTAGTTGTCGTAGAGAATCGCTTCGACAACGTCGTCGACGACGGCGGAGATGAGCTCGTCACGGGCTTCCCGATCGATGAGAGCGCGTTTCTCGGCCAGGCTCAGCAGAATCTTCAGGTTCACTTCCCGGTCCGAGCAGTCGACGCCCCCGGAGTTGTCGATGAAGTCGGTGTTGATGCGACCGCCCCCAATGGCGTACTCGATGCGGCCCGCCTGGGTGAGGCCCAGATTCCCGCCCTCGACCAAAACCCGGGCCCTCAGGGATGCTCCGTCCACCCGAACCGGGTCGTTGGTCCTGTCCCCCACGTCGGCATGCGACTCCTGTGACGCCTTGATATAGGTTCCGATTCCGCCGTTCCACAGCAGGTCGACCGGGGCGGAAAGAATCGCCCGGATCAGGTCGTTCGGTGCGAACACCGTCCCGGTGACACCCAGCACCTCGGCCATCTGCGGGCTGATATCGATGCGCTTGAGCGAGCGCGGGTGGATGGCGCCACCATCCGAGATGATCGAACGGTCGTAATCGTCCCAGGACGACCGGGGCAGTGCGAACAGTCGGCTCCGTTCGGCGAACGAGGCGGCGGCGTCGGGGTCGGGGTCGAGGAAGATGTGGCGATGATCGAAGGCTGCAACCAGCCTGATCCGGTCCGATCCAAGCATGCCGTTACCGAACACGTCACCCGACATGTCACCGATCCCGACCGCCGTGAACTCGTCGATCGACGGGTCCAGACCCAGTTCGAGGAAGTGGCGCTTGAGCGACTCCCATGCTCCCCGGGCGGTGATACCGATCGCCTTGTGGTCGTAGCCCGCCGACCCACCCGAGGCGAAGGCGTCGTCCAACCAGAACAAGCGGCCGCCGGCGATGGCGTTGGCGGTGTCGGAGAAGGTCGCCGTTCCCTTGTCGGCCGCGACCACCAGATACGGGTCCTCCCCGTCGTGCACTCGCACCCCGGTCGGATGGACCACGGTTCCATCCACCAGGTTGTCGGTGACGTCGAGCAAGGCTCCGATGAAGATCCGGTACTGCTCCTCGACGGCGATGCGCAGCTCGGCGGGATCCTCGGGCGGCTGCCTGAGCACGAAACCGCCCTTGGCCCCGCTCGGGACGATGACGGCGTTCTTGGTCACCTGGGCCTTCATCAAGCCCAGCACCTCGGTGCGGTAGTCCTCCCGCCGGGTCGACCAGCGGATTCCGCCTCGGGCCACCATGCCCGCTCGAAGGTGGATGCCCTCCACCGTCGGGGCCACCACGAACACCTCGAACAGCGGCAGCGGCAGCGGCACATCGGGCACGTCGGCCGAACGCATCTTGAAGGCCAACGCCTGCCGATCAGAGCGGTAGGCGTTGGTACGGACGGTTGCCTCGATGAGGCGGAGGAACGATCGCAGGATGCGGTCCTCTTCCAACGAGGGAACCCGGTCCAGGTCGGCCAGGATCTGCTCGCGGATGGCGTCGAACCCGGCGCCATCGGCTGACGGGTGGAAACGGGACTCGAACAGCGCCACCAGCTTGACGGTGATGTCGACGTGGCTGACCAGCGTGTTGTTGACATAGGCCACGGTGAAGACCGGGAGCACGCGCCGCCAGTAGGTTCGATAGGCGCGCAGGATCTCGATCTGGTCGAGGCTCAACCCACCGACGATGAGCAGGCGGTTCAGGTCATCGGAATCGGACGCCCCCGACCACACCAGTTCGAGGGCATGACGGAGCCGCTCGGCGGTGTCATCGAGATCGACCAGCAGGTGCCCCGGGCCCAGCACACCGAAGTCGTGAATGAAGAAGTCGCCAACGCCGCTCAACCGGGTCGGTACCTCCTCCACCACTTCCAAACCGAGGTCGACCAGGGCCGGCATCAGCTCGTTGAGCGGGCGTTTGCCCTCTTTGCGGTACAGGGTGATGCGGGTGAGCCGGTCTATCTGCTCGCGTTCGGTCTCGTTCTGGATGCCCACGAGCGCCGGTCGAACGCTCCGTTCGAGTGCGTCGAGCATGAGCAGATCACCGGCGGCGATCTCGACCGACATCGACGTCGAGTAGTACTCGGGGAAGCGGGGTCCCCAGGTTTCGGCCAGGCGATGGGCGTCACCCGCCGGCACCCGGTTGGCCAGTTCGGAGATGAGACGGTCCGTCCACGACCGCGTCATCGCCACCACCTCGGCCTCGAGCTGGTGGAACGGGACCTCGGGGATGTCCTCACCCTCCACCCAGATCGTGAAGTGGATCTGGGCGGCATCGGTGTGCCCCAGGGCCAGGTGGTAGTCGGCCGAGACGCCGTTGAAGCGTTGAACGAGCAGATCCTGCAGGTTCTTGCGGAGCCCGGCATTGAACCGGTCGCGCGGCAAGGCCACCAGCACATGGATACTGCGTTCCAGAAGGTCCCGCCGCACGAACAGCCGCACCTGGTTCTGCTCCTGCAGTGCCACCAGGCCCACCAGCGTGGTGCGCAACTCGTCCATAGGCGCCGCGAACAGGTCGTGCTTCGAGAACCCTTCGAGCAGCTCCACCATCGCCTTGTGGTCGTGTGAACCCTCGATCAGGTCCTCCGCCACCACGATCTCGGCGAGTTTCTTCCGGATGATCGGAGTCTTGGCGGCCCGCTCCATGTACGCCTTCGACGTGAACAGGCCCACGAGGCGTGCTTCACCCCTCGTGCGCCCTTCCGGCCCGAGGATCCGGACGCCGATGTAGTCCATCTTGGCCCGCCAATGCACTGGCGACACCCGGTTCGTCTTGGTGACGACGAGCAGATCGCCTTCCCGATAACGATCAGCCAGCTCGGGGGCCAACGTTGCCAACGGCACCGGCGACGCCACATTCGAGCGGGACTCGTCCGCCAGCAGGCCGAGACCGGTGCCCGGCACCAACCGGACCGCCTCGCCCTGGGGGCTGTCGAGCAGCTGGTACTCCCGGTAGCCCAGGAACACGAAGTTGTCCTGCTTGAGCCACTGCAGGAACGCCACCGCTTCTTCAATGTCACCCTCGGGGTAGTGACCGACCGACACCCGCACCAGGTCGATGAGTCGGTCGAGCCGCGCCAGCATGGGATGGAAGTCCCGCACCACCATGCCGACGTCATCCAGCACCCGGGCGATCGCCTGCTCCAGGGCGGGCAGGTCGGCCTCGAACAGTCGCCGGTCGAGCTCGTAGTGCTCCACCGATTCACGGCTGATGGTGTGACGAGCGTGTCTCACCGCCATCAACCTGCCGGTGGCATCCCGCTCCGTCCCGATGACCGGATGGGTGACCTGCACCACTGTCAGCCCGTGTGCCTGCACTTCGTTGCCGACCGAGTCGAGCAGGAACGGGGCGTCGGCAACGTTCACCTCGATCACCGTGCCGGCCGTCTCGTAGCCGTGTTCGGCCATCGACGGGTTGAACACGCGCACTTCGACGTCACCCGAGCGTTGTCGGATGAAGTCGAACAACGACGCCACTTCGGCGTACAGGCGGGCGGGGGCGTGGTCGGATCTGCGCGGCAAACGGCTGATGTACGCCTTTGCGAATGCCGAGAGAGGATCGCGATCCACCGGATCGGATTCCCCTTCGATCAATTCCAGAACCGACTCGAGGATCGGGTCGTCACTCACGAGAGATCACGCTACCCGGGCCACTGGTCTCGTGGCGGAATTCGAGGAACCTGGGCGGCCTCCGGTGCATTTTCTTCAGATGAACGTCCGCGCTCCGCGGCGCCCGTCCGCGCTCCGCGCGACCACCCCGCGCGTTCCGGAACGCGTCATCATGCTCGCGAGGGATAGGCCCCCCCTACCCCGCTCCTCCGTCGCGGGGGCCCCTTCCCCCTCTCGCAAGCTCGAGGGGGACAAAGCTACTCACGCCGCTCGTGGAGGGGGGCAAAGCAGCTGGCTGCTCAGCGATCCACGTCTCCCATCACCGGGTCGAGGCTGGCGATGGAGGCGATGGTATCGGCGACGAGGGTGTCGGCCATCATGATCGGGAGGGCCTGCAGATTGGTGAAGCTGGGGGCACGGGTGTGCATGCGGTATGGCTTGCCTTCTCCGGTCGAGACCAGGTAGCAGCCGAGCTCACCGCGGGGAGACTCGATGGCGGTGTAGGTCTCGCCGACGGGCACCTTGAAGCCTTCGGTGAAGATCTTGAAGTGGTGGATGAGCGCTTCCATCGACTCGTCGATGCGGGCGCGGGGCGGTGGGGTGACCTTGCGGTCGTCTATGCGGTAGTCACCCTTGGGCATGCGATCCATCGCCTGGCGGACGATGCGCATGCTCTGGTGGATCTCTTCCACCCTGACCCGGTAGCGGTCGTACACGTCACCGTGAGGAAGGACGGGAACGTCGAACTCGTACTCCTCGATGCCTGAGTACGGGAACGCCTTGCGAAGGTCCCAGTCGACGCCGGCCGCGCGGAGCGAAGGGCCGGTGATGGCGTAGGCCAGGCACTCTTCGGCGGTGATGATGCCGACATTCTGGGTGCGACTCAGCCAGATCGGGTTGTTCTGGAGAAGGTCGTCGTATTCCTGCAGACGGGCGGGCAACGTGTCGAGGATCTCGGTAACGTCCTTCCGCCAGCCGGGGGGCAGATCCACCGCCACACCGCCGGGGCGGATGTAGTTGTGATTCATACGGAGACCGGTGGTCTTCTCGAAGAACGCCAGGATCTGCTCTCGCTCCCGGAAGCCGTAGAGCATCATCGACAGTGCCCCGATGTCCATGCCGTTGGTGGCAAGAGCGACCAGGTGCGACGAGATCCGGTTGAGCTCGGTCATGAGGATGCGGATCGTCTTGGCCCGCTCGGGGACTTCGATGTCGAGCAGGCTCTCGACTGCCAACGAGAAGCACAGCTCGTTGTGGAGCGGAGCCAGGTAGTCCATGCGGGTGACGTTGGTAGGTCCCTGCATGAACGTGAGCGTCTCGGCGGTCTTCTCCATGCCGGTGTGGAGGTAGCCGATGATCGGTTTGGTGCGCCGGATGATCTCACCGTCGAGTTCCAGCTGGAGTCGAAGCACGCCGTGGGTTGACGGGTGCTTGGGGCCCATGTTGATGAGCATCCGCTCATCCTCTTCGGCCACCTCGTCGAACATGTAGTCGTCGGTGACCACGGTGCCGAGCTGCTCCTTGAGCCGTTCGCCGATCTCCTCGGGCTGCATCTTCTGGGCGCCCTCGTCAGTGGCGGCGGTGCCCCATTCCAGACCCGACGGCTCCTCGGTGCCGGCGACCCAGACGTCGACGACGTCGCTGCTGGTTCCTTCTGAGGTGGTGGTCATCGTGCGCCCTCCGACCGGTGCGTGCAGACTGATAGCTGGTGACTCATGTGACCTTGTGTGATCCCTTGAACTGGACCGGCACAGCTCCCACCCCGAAGTCCTTGCGGAGCGGGAAGCCCTCCCAGTCGTCGGGCATGAGGATGCGGGTCAGGTCGGGATGCCCGGCGAACTCGATGCCGAACATGTCATACACCTCACGCTCGGCGAAGTTGGCGCCGGGCCACACCGGCACCATCGACGCCACCACGATGTCGTCGGCGGGGACAGCCACGATCACCCGCAGTCGAAGCATGTGCTGCTGCGACAGCAGGTTGGCGACCACGTCGTAGCGAACCCGGCGGGATCGGTACCAGTCGACGGCGGTGACGTCCACGCACACTTCGAAGCCGGCGTCCTTGGCGGCCTCGGCGAACGACAGATAGCCGTCCCGATCGACGTGGGCGACCTGTTGACCGTGCGACAGCGACCACGCCACGTCGGGGTGGGCGGCCGCGAGAGCAGCCAGCACCGGGTTGGTGGGAAGAGTGGGGTCGACTTCGACGTCGGTCCCGTCGGCGGCGTGCGGGTCGATGTTGCCGGGATGACGATCGGGGGCGGTGATGGCGGCCGCGGTCGCCTCATCGGTTCCGGAGGTCGTGTCGATGCCGGCCACGCCTTCGGGGGCCGGCCCTCCCTTGGTCTCTCCGCTCATCGGGCGATCTCTCCGGTCATGATCTTCGAATGCAGCGTGAGGATGCCATGCATCAGGCTCTGCGGACCGGGAGGACACCCGGGGACGTATATGTCGACCGGGACCACCTGGTCGACGCCCTGGACGAGCGCGTAGTTGTTGAACATGCCGCCACTCGAGGCGCAAGCACCCATCGAGATCACCCATTTGGGCTCGGGCATCTGGTCGTAGACCTGGCGGAGCACCGGCGCCATCTTTTGGCTGACCCGGCCTGCCACGATCATGAGATCGGCCTGCCGGGGCGAGGCGCGGAACACTTCCATCCCGAATCGGGCCAGGTCGTAGTGGGCGGTACCGGTGGCCATCATCTCGATGGCGCAACACGCTAGACCGAACGTGGCCGGGAACATCGACTGGGTGGCGGCCCACCGGGCTGCCTTCTCGACCGTCGTGGTGAGCAGGTTCGGCGGGGCGGACGGTTTGGCCATCAGGCGGCCTCTCGCTGCGCGGTCGTCTCCGAGTAGCGGGCCCGCCGGGGGACGTTCCAGTCGAGTGCCCCCCGCTTCCACACATACACGAGCGTCTCGACCACGAAGAATGTGAAGATGCCGACGGCGGCGATGCCGTACCAGCCGAGGGCGAGGAACTGGGATGCCCAGGCGAACAGGAAGACGATCTCGACGTCGAAGATCACGAACAACATGGCGACCATGTAGAACTTCACCGGGAAACGCTGGGCCGGCTCGGACTCGGGAAGAATGCCGCATTCGTAGGGGGCCGTCTTCTCCGGGGTCGGATTACTCGGCGAGAAGAGGCGGGACACCACGAGCGACACGACCACGAAGCCTCCGGCGAGCAAGAACATGATCGCGATGGGGAGATAGTCGGCGAGAGTCATCGTGCCTGAGGATAGAGATTGTGCGGCTTACGGGGAAACCGGCTGCGCCATCCCGCCACGGTCAACCGACCGGGGCCGGCTGGTGCTCTGCCTGAGCGATCCCAACGGGGAGATCGACCCAGAACTGGGCCCCGTTGGGAGCGACCGGCAGGTACCCGACGTCGCCGCCCATGGCCTCGGCCAGGTCCTTCACGATGGACAGGCCCAATCCGAAACCGGTATCGGCTCTGCCGGGAACGGAACCCTGGTCGAACCTGGCGAAGATGCGTTCGACATCCTTCGGTGCGACTCCCGCACCATCATCGATCACCGAGATCCGACACCGGCCATCGAGGGTGTCACTGGTGACCCGGATGGTGGGACCCCCGTACTTGCGGGCGTTCTCGAGCAGGTTCCGGAGGATCTGGGCCATCCGGTCGGGGTCACACACCACCGACATGTCCGGATCGAGATCCACCTGAACCGAGCGGCTGGCCTCCCGGAAGACGGACGACGCGACCCGCTGCGCCACATCCGCCACCCTGACCCGGGCCGGGTGCAGATCGAGACTCCCAGTCTCGATCCTTCGAATAGTGAGGAGATCGTCGATCAGTCGCATCAACTCCTCGGCCTGGCCGTTGACCAATCCGAGGAACTCCTGGATCTGGTCGTCATCCATCACCTTCCAGTCGGAGTGGAGAAGCTGGGTGAATCCGGTGATCCCGGTCAACGGCGAGCGCAACTCGTGAGCAACCATCGCCAGCATGTCGAGCTTGGCCTGCGCTTCGCTCCTGCGCAGGTCGGCCTGGGTCTGATCTCTCATCATCGCCACGAGCGTTCCCGCCACCATCAGCGCAGCTGCCACGTACCCACCGATCGCCAACCACAGGTTCTCCACCTGAGCCGTCCGCTGCGCCGCGATCGCCGCCGTCAGGACCCCATGTTCCTCGGTGATCGCCTCCCGGATGATGCCAGTCTCGGACTGCGACAGTTCCTCCACCCACCGCACCAACTCTTCTATCGTCACATCCGACGGCTCACCAGCGGCGGCACCTCCGCCGAGCGCCCACACGTACGCGGTCGCCAGTTCGTCTCTCACTGGCCGGTCGACATACTCGGCTGCCGTCGGGTCGGTCTCGAGGTCGACAACGCCTCCGAGGTAGGGCTCGAGGGGGTCCCAGTCCAACGGTTCACCGTTGGAGGCCTCGTCCATGTTCCAACTCATGTAGTCGGTGATCGTCCCCTCCACCACCTCCCGTCCATCGCGGAGGTAGATCCCTCCCACCACGGTGTCGATTGCGTAGGTGGTGTACGAGTGTGCCACGATCAGCGCGCTGATCGTTCGCCAGCCGTCGCCGCCGACATCGGCATCCAGAGCCCGACAGCACACCTCATCGACGAGGTCATCGATCGTGACGAGCCGGTCGTTCGTTGACGTGTCGCCTTGGCCGCTTTGCATGATCACTTCGAGCTCCGCCGACAGCGCCATGAGCTCGTCGCCCAGCGGGCCACTGCTCATGGGGGCGATCTCGAGCAGAAGCCTATCGGCAACGTCCACCGCCCCGGAGATGTCGACCTCGTCGGCTCCGGTATCGGCCAGCACGATCAGCTCGGCGCGTATCCGGTCGAGCTGGTCGGCGGCCGCCAACCGCAGCGCCAGCACCTCGACAGCCATCCGTTGGGACTCGAGGTCGGCGGCGGCACGCTCCCGGACACCCGAGCCGTTGAGCGCCAACGTCGAGGCGACGGCAAACACGAGTGCCACCGCCAGGGCAGCACCCCGAACCGCCGTGGGCCTGAGACCGCGCATGCCTGCATATCGGCACGAAATGCGGTGCGCCTTGAGGAAGTGAGGATTTCGGCCCCTGGCCGCGTCGTCACCTTGGTGTCACGCTGGCAACGTCAACCTCCAAGGAGGTGTGTGAATGAACCGGGCACGACTGTTGTTCGGAGCGGTTCTCGTCGCATTGGGAGCCGTGCTGTTTGGAGACGCCCTGGACTGGTGGGTGTCGGACGAAGTGATCTCGAAGTGGTGGCCGGTGGTCCTCATCCTCACCGCCATCGCAGGGGCCACTGCGAATCCCCGCCACCTGATGGGACCGGCGATCCTCGGAGCGGTCGGTGTGGCCTTCCTCATCGACCGACTCGATGTCATCGACATCTCGTTCGAGGTGTTCTGGCCGCTGGTGGTGGTCGCAGTAGGGCTCATGATGCTGCTCGGCCGACCCAGGCCCCAGATCGTGGAAGGTGACAGGCTCTCGGCGTTCGCCGCATTCGGCGGCACCGAGGTCGCCAGCCACTCGAAGCACTTCGAATCCGGCAATGTGGGCGCTGTATTCGGTGGCGCCGAAGTCGACCTGCGGGACGCCACCCTGGCCGAAGGGGCCACCCTCGACGTGTTCACCGCCTTCGGTGGCACCGAGGTGCGCGTCCCCGAAGGCTGGAAGGTCATCACCCACGGCCTGCCCCTGTTCGGCGGATTCGAGAACATCACCACCAAGGAGTCCCTCCCCGAGGACGCTCCCGTGCTCGACATCTCGGCGACGGTGCTCTTCGGCGGGCTGGAGGTGAAACACTAGGAGGCAGAACGCCGAACGCAGAAGGCAGAACGCCCGATCCCCGCCCCGTCGAGGACGCCCTCGGCGTCACCCTTCTCGCGCAGGAAGCGGGATCCGAATATCGAGCGCCGACACTCAGGCTTGGGCGTTCTGCGTTCTGCGTTCTGCGTTCGGCGTTTTCTGTTCCCTACGCCACTGGAAGAGGCCTCACCATCGCTGCCAGCATGCGGTAGGCCTGCTCGCCGGCGCCCTTCTCGTCCTCGTCGAGGAGATTGGACATCACCTTCAGCGTCCACTCCATGAGCGGGCGGTTGCGCAACCCGACATGGGCGAGCGAGCGCATGACAGCCGGATTGCCGATCAGCTTCACGAAGATGCGGGCCATCTTGTAGTACAGGGCGTACTCGTCCTCGAGGTACTGGGGATACCTGCCCAGCAACGAGAGGTCACGGGCCTCGAGGGCGTCCCCCACGATGCCGGCGGCGATCCGCCCGGTCTCGTAGGCGTACGAGATGCCCTCCCCGTTCCACGGGTTGATCGAACCGGCGGCATCGCCCACCATCACCCAGTTTGGACCGAACAGTGGGCCCTTGCTGAACGACATCGTCAGCTTGCCGCCCTGGGGGTCGGACAGCTTCGACTCTTCGTTCAGCTCCCAGTAGTCGGGGGCGGAGGCCACGTAGTCGTTCATCATCTTGGTGGTGTTCACGTGCTTCCATCGTTTGAACGTTGAGAGCAGACCGACACCGACGTTCACCGTTCCATCACCCAACGGGAAGATCCAGCCATACCCCGGCATCGACGCCCCCGAGGCGTCGCGAATGTCGAGCTGGCTCTCGAGGAACCCATCGGTCGAGCGGGGGCTGGTGTAGTACCCGCGAGCCGCCAGACCCATCGGATAGTCCTTGCGTCGCGACGTCCCCAACTCGCGGCCGAACCGGTTGAGCGATCCATCGGCGATCACCACCACCTTCGGCTCGATAACCTCGCGCTCGCCGCCATGGATCAGCTCGACCTTGGTGAAGCCGCCCCCCTCGACGATCGGCCGAGCCTCGGTCTTCTGATGAATGACCACGCCCTGCTTCTCGGCGATCGACGCCACCTGGTGATCCAGGTCCATCCGGCGGATCACGCCGCCCCAGCTCGGGAAGCGTGAGTGCTGCGGCCACTCCAACTCCAGCATCAGATCGTCACCGGCATACGACCGGAGACCGGTGATCTTGTGGAACTCGGGAAGCGAGAAGTCGAAGCCCATGTCCATCAGCTGGGCGATGGCACGTGGGGTGAGACCGTCGCCGCAGGTCTTCTCCCTCGGGTACTCCTTCGCCTCGACCAGGGCCACCGAATGGCCCGCCTTGGAAAGCCAGTGGGCGGCGGCCGATCCTCCGGGCCCGCCACCTACGACCAGAACATCAGGATTCATGATGTGGAGTGTATGGGGCCGCCCGGTACAGCGTGAATCGCCCGCTTTGGCCTACAGGGAGGTGAATCTCTAACGTCCGGAGGGTGAGTGGCCTCCTTCCCCCCGCAGCCGTCTCCAGGCTCCCCAGATACCTCCGATTCCTCGAAGGCGTCGGATCGAGCGTGAGCGTCGTCTCTTCCGAGGAGATCGCCGAAGGGTCCGGTGTCAGCGCCGTCCAAGTCCGCAAGGACCTCTCATACCTGGGAGCCGCCGGCACCCGTGGAGTCGGCTATGACGTCACCTCGCTCGCCAAACGGATCGGGAAAGCCCTCGGCCTCGAAGACCGCCTCGGCGTCGCCATCGTCGGCGCCGGCAACCTTGGCTCCGCCCTTGCGAACTACCAGGGCTTCGAAGCTCGCGGATTCCGGATGGTCGCCGTCTACGACGTCGACGCCAAACGCATTGGCCCCCTCCCCAACGGCCTCGACGTCCGCCACATCGATCAACTCGCCGTTGACGCCGCCGGCGGTCAGATCTCGATCGGCATCATCGCCACCCCCTCCGAAGCCGCCCAATTCGTCGCAACCCTCATGATCGCAGCCGGCATCAGATCCATCCTCAACTTCGCCCCCACCGAACTCCGCGTCCCCGAAGGCGTCGCCGTCCGGCGGGTCGACCTCGCCACCGAACTCCAGATCCTCAGCTACCACCTGGCCGTCGGCTAGGGCTCGCCTGGCGGCTCGCCCGTATTCGCCGGCCACGCCACCGTTTCCCCGCTCGAGCTGGAGGGGCTGGGCCGGCTGTATTCGCTGGCTCGCTGCGCTCGCATTGCTGTATCCGCTGCGCTGTATGCGGGGACTCGCCTGGCGGCTCGCCCCCTGTACCCGAACCCCTCAGGCACCTGATGGCGCCTTCAGGTTGGGGGCTGTTGTACAGCGAAGCGAGTACAGCCGCCCCCGCCCCTTCCAGGTCGGAACGCCGACACGATGCGCGGGCGGCGAATACAGCTCGGCGAGCGCAGCGAGGCGGCGCACTCAGCCGGCCCCGCCCCCTCAGCTTGCCGCGCGGGGCGGCCGCGTGGCCGGCGAATACCGAGCGAGCCCAGCGAGCGAGCTAAAGCTCGGCTCGTTCCTGGGTCACCTCGTACTGGTGCAGGGCCACCAGGAACATGATGAAGAGGATGAGGGAGACCCCGGTGAAGGTGAGCGGGATGATCCGCACCTCGAAGCCGTTGAGTCCTTCGATGCCACCGGAGGGCTGGGGACCACGGGGAGCGTAGATCACGAACAGGAGCGACCCGATGGTCGCCCATGCGAACGTGCCTGCGCCCGTCACCAGGAACCCCAGCTTCTTGCCGAGGTTGGTGTAGTTGAGGAGATAGATCGTCCCGTAGAACACCAGGATCGAGACGAGGGTGAGGACGATTCCGGTGACGAAGATATTCGCCGAGAAGAGCGTCCGGAACAGTTCGCGCATCAGGAATCACCTTCTCCGGTCAGATCGCCGGCGCGGAGCCAGCTGGATAGATCGAGCAGGTCCTCTTCGGAGAGCACCAGGCCGAAGCCGGGCATCCGGCCGCTGCCCATGCCGTTGATGCCGTAGGGCTGGTTGGGCACGGCACCGACGATCAGGAAGTCCTTGAGGTCCTGGTCGCTGAGGAACTGCACTGCGGGCCTGCCCTCGTAGAGCGCCGGTCCGAAGCCACCCGAACCCGGGGGCTGTGAGAGCCCGACTCCGGCCGACCATCCTGAGGTGTGGCAGCGTGCGCAGTAGGCCTCATAGATGCCCACAACCCGTGTCGCCCGTTCCACATCACCGTCGAACGAGGCCGCCGCAATGGCGCCGTAGTCGAACTCCCAGTTGCGATTCTCCATCGCCTGCTCCAGCAGGACCAGCGAGGCGGTGGCTTCGCCGAGAAGGGTCTCACCGTTGTCGGCGCTGAGACGGATGTTGGTGAACAGGTTCTCGAGCTCGGTGAGGGCGGCGGTGGCGGTGTCCATATCGGGGGTACCGACCGACGACTCCACGTTGGACGGGTCGAGGTTGGTGGCACCGTAGTTGTCGACGACGGCATCCACCGCCAACGTCGTTTGGGCGCCGATCTGCGCTTCGGCATCATCGCTCAGCCCATCCCCGTCGGAGTCGGGGCCGGACTGGGCTTCGAGGATGGCCTCGATGCTGTCGGCGAACGCACCGAGCACGGGTGAACGGCCCGAATCAGCCAGCTCACGGTAGGTGGTGACGAGGTTCTCGGCGGTCTCGGCGTCGGGGGCACCCGTGCTAGCCGGTTCGGTGCTCGAGAACACAATCTCCTCTACGCCCGGCAGCAGCAGGGCGTTTCGTGCTTCGCCAGTCAGTTGGTTGGTCTCGATCTCGCGGGCGTCGGCAACACCGTCACCGTCGGTGTCGAGGCCGTCGTCGAGCATCTGGACGAGCTCACGGGCTCGTATGGAAATGTCCTCGAAGATGGGCCTCAGCTCGGGTGCCCGTTCGATGTCGGCGATGATCTGGCGCTGGACGACGATCTGGGATGCGAGCGCCGACTCGGCGGCTTCCACTCCGGCGGTGGCGGCCGAGATCCTTCCTTCGACCTGGCCCACGGCAGCGTCCTGGGTGATCTGGAACTTGTCGGACTCCATGTAGTCGAGGAGTTCTTCGATCTGCTCGGGCGTCATCGGGCCGCCACCGTCGAGGCCCCATGCCGGCATCGGCGAGTTCTGGCGGCCGTACACCAGCCAGTACCGGACCTCGTCTCGGTCGTACCGGTAGAAGACGTCGTTGACCGCGGGGGCAAGCCAGTTGACAGCAACCCCGGTGCGCTTCTCGACGTACGCCGCGACACCGCCACCACCGTCAGCACCGTGACAGGAAGCACAGGCGAACTCCTCCCAGTGAGCGAGGCCTCGCTCGATGGAGTCCTCGGCGTACGCCTCCACGAAGGAGTCCTGCCGGGCGGGTTCTCCCAGGTAGTAGAGGGGAATGCCCACCGCCAGGAACGCCGAGAGCAGCACCGCCGCCTGCTGAGCCTTCTCGAGTCGTTTCGTCTCGAGGATCTCATCGGACTCGCCCGGGGCGAGGTTGGACGGGATCTCCTCTGAACCCCGGGAGCGGAGCGCCGCTACGCCGAGCACGGCGAGCCAGATGATGGCGCCGATGACAACGATGGTGATGACCACCCCGGAACTCATGTCAGCCTCCGATGCACGAGGGGCCCTTGGGGTACTCCACCGTCTTGTCGATCGCTCGGGGCGTTTCGATGATCGCGCCGGTCTTGACGAGGAGGTCGCCGGTGGCTGTGAGCTCGACCACGAAGCGGTCGAGGTTGCGCGGCGCAGGCCCGGCGAAGAACTCGCCGACGCTGTTGTACTTGGAACCGTGGCAGGGGCATTCGAACCCCTGGGACGGTTGGCACCATGGCACCCGGCATCCGAGATGCACGCACCGCTGATACAGGGCAACGAGTCCCCCGGCGTCCACCGACCTGCCGTCGAACTGGGCCGATGTGGTGAGCGAGGCCGGCACGATGTAGGCGCGGGCCTCGGGGATGAACACCGGGGTGATCGATCCGTCGGCGTTGACAGCCTGGGAGGCCAAGTCGGTAGCTTTCCCGGCGATCACATCACTGCCGAACCCGCCCGAGACACGGGGCCACAGGAACGAGAGGAACGCAAGTGCCTGTCCTCCGAGGAAGCCGCCGAGGAAGGTCACGCCGAGCGCCCGGTTGAGGAAGGTCCGACGGGTCACACCCGCCTCCTCGGGCGACACCTCGACTACCCGCTGGGCGGTGGCGACCGCCACACCGGCGGGTACCCGCTCGGGCTCGGCCGCCTCGGCCGGTGGTTCCACCAGCGGCTCCGAAGCCGGAGCAGCAGTGGCCGCCGGCACGTCGACCGGACTCGACCGGTCGGCGGCCTTCGTCTCCTTCGTCACCTTGAAACCAGCACCGGACGAGCGACGCCAGGCGATGGTGAAGGCCGCGATGGCGGCGAGTATCGCCACCACGGCGACACCGATGGGAACCAGAAGCTCGGGATTCATGCGTAGATCACCTCAAGGGTCATCAGTGTCCTCCACCGCCGAGTCCGAACGGGACCCAGTCCTTCAAGTCGTCGAAGTAGATGCCGTCTCTCCACGGGTACGCGAAGTTGAACCCCTGCCCCCGGAACAGAACACCGATCATGCTGAGTGTGGCCGATCCGGTGAGGAAGATCGTGTACAGCATGATTGCGAACTTGCGGTCCGACGGCTTGGTCGAAGGGTTCCGGTCGATGTAGGGGATCATCATGAAGCCCACCAAACCAATGATGGTGGGCACCGTCACACCGGCGATCTGCGGGTCGAAATAGCTGAGGAGCTCCTGGAGGCCGAGGAAGTACCACGGCGCCTTCGACGGGTTGGGTGTGTTGTTGAAGTTGGCAGGTTCCAGCAGGGGGGCGTGGAGCACCACCGACATGACGAGGAGCAGCGCCGTCATCGCCAGCAATGCGGTGAACTCGGCGATCATCAGATGCGGCCAGGTGTTGACCTTGTCGGTCGGCTCGGCCTTGACATTCTGGATGGCCCGAGCCTTGACGACTGTGAGGAGCCGCTGGGTACGCACTCCCTCGGGGGCGTTGGCCGGGGGTGCCATCGGCCGGGCGCTCACCGAGGCGGCGACGCGGGTGGCACCGTTGCCGGTGTGGCCGTTGCCACCACCGTTGCCGTTTCCGGCAGGTGCGGGCGGTTCCTCCACTGCCACCGCGGTGGCAGTGGCGACAGGTGCGGGCTCCGCCTCGGCGGCAGGCGCCGGTGCGGGCTCCGGTGTCGGCTCGGGAGCGGCGACCACCGGCTCCTCGACCACCGGAGTGGGCTCGGGTTGCGGCGTGGGAGCAGCCGGGGGCGGCGTCGGAGGTGCTTCGCCCTTCATCTCGGCGAGGACCTGCTCGACCGGAACGCCGAGCGCCTTGGCCTTTGCTTCCGCCGACCTGCGCAGAAGGCTCTCTGGGATGTCTGCCATATCTGCCTCCTAGTCCTACAGCGGTCCTGAGATTCCGCCGTCCTTGCGGACCCGCCAGAAGTGAACGGCCATGAAGATCACGATGATGAACGGCAGGAACAGCACGTGCAGCACGTACCACCTCAGCAACGTTCCAGCGGTGACGTCCGGCCCCGCCAGCAGCGCAAACTTGACCTGGTTCCCGAACACCGGAACGAAGCCGGCCATGTTGGTGCCCACCGTCACGGCCCACAGCGCCAGCTGGTCCCAGGGGAGCAGGTATCCGGTGAAGGACAGCAGCAGCGTGAGCAGCAGCAGGATCACGCCGATCACCCAGTTGAACTCACGCGGCGGCTTGTAGGCACCGTGGTAGAACACACGGCTCATGTGGAGGAACACGGTGAGCACCATGAGATGGGCTCCCCATCGGTGCATGTTCCGGACCAGGGAACCGAACGCCACGTTGGTCGAGAGGGCCGCCACGTCGGCGTAGGCCCGGTCGGCGGTCGGGGCGTAGTAGAACATCAGGAAGATGCCGGTGATGGTGAGCAGGATGAACAGGAAGAAGCTGAGTCCGCCGAGGCACAGCGTGTAGGAGAGCTTCACGCCGTGGCGCTTCACCTTCACCGGGTGAAGGTGATAGAGCACGTTGTTCATGATGACGTAGGACCGGTTCCTGGGGCTATCGGTGTAGCCCTTCTTGAACGGAGAACCCGGACGGAGGACGGACTCGACGAACTGCGATCCACGCAGGTTCTCGAGCGCCTCTCCGACGCGATCCTTCAACCCTGTCTTGCCGTTTCCGTCTGCCACTCGTCAGCCTTTCTCACCGAGCGTGTGCCTCATGAAGCGTGTGCTCACCAGCGCATGCCGTAGGCGTAGCCGTTCTTGGAATCTCGTTGCCCCGTGTCGACATCCCAGGGAGTCCGGTTGAGGCCCAGCTCCTCGGCCTGAGCTGCCAGCGACCCCTCGAACTTGCCGAGAGAGATGACTCCGGTGGGGCAGCGGTCCACGCACAGTGCACAGCGGGTGCACTCGTCCTCGTCGACCACGAAAAAACCGTAGTTGGTGGCATCCGAGCCAGGCATGTCGACATTCACGGCTTCGGTGATGGCGTCGACGCTCAAATAGTGGATGCACTTCCATGGGCAGATGTCCACACAACCTTCGCACAGGATGCATTCGGCCTGGTCGATGTGGAGGAACTGCTTGGGGCGCAGCTTGTCCTTGAAGTACTCACCCTCCACCAGCGCCAGCTGGTAGTCGTCCCGGAAGGGAGGGGTTTCGTCGACGACGCCGCGCGGCATCAGTCGGCGTCCTTCGCACTGTCACGCTTGACCAACGGGCGGCCGTAGGGCGACATGGGTGCTTCCTTGGCGGCGGCGGCCGGCCGTGGCTTGCCGATGCTCTGCACCTGCCAGGCGAACACAGCGGCTGCGACCAGCAACACCAGGTTGTAGGTGCCGGACACGGCATCCTTGAGAGCGCCGTAGCTGAACGTGACCTCATTGCCGAGCATCAGCACAGGCGGGATGTCGATCAGACCGCGCTGGAAGCTCCAGTCGAGGTCGGTCTGGGAGAAGTTGAGCCACTCGGAGGGCACGATGCCGAAGACGACAACCATCTCCAACCAGGTCAGGAACGCCGCGAACGCCGCACGGGCCCAGGTCATGCGCTGGTTCAGCACCCAGATCATGGCGGCGCCCGCCAGCATTGCCTGGGAAGCGGCGAACACGAGCAGGTAGCCGAACCCCTTGAACCACTTGTGGGCTTCGATCGGGATCTGGGTGAACATCGACGTGAACGGTTCGGCAGTGGGAATCTGCTCGGCGGGTCGGCCGTAGATGTGAACCACGATGACGGCGACGACCATGAGAAGCGTGCCGAGCACGAGCAAGGCTCCTCCGATGCGGATGCGCTGCTTGTCTGTCATCTCGCCGAGTCGGTACATCTGCCTCTCACCTGTGTCGATCGCTTCTGCAAAAACAATCTTTGCCGTGCGCCCGGGCAACCTGAAATGCACCACGGTGGACGTCACGGTCCGCATCACCGTCCGCATCACCGTGTCCATCACCGTGCAAGCGATGACCCTTGATCGGCCCGTCAGAGCGTCGCCTGAAGCACGACCACCTGACCAGCCACCGATCGGCCACCGATCGCTCGCTCGATCGGTCTCCGGGAAGGCCCGGGGACCCACCGCCTGCTGCTCGGCCAACCCGGTTCTCGCCCTCGCTCGGCGCGTTTCCCCAGGTTGAGGGCTTGTTCTACCACATCGGAGATGCCGGGAGGAAGTTCACCGCCGATTCGCGGTGCGGGCAGGAGCGACCGGTCGGCCAGCTATGCTCCGGCCGTCCTGGAACCATCTTGAGAGGAGCCTCGTGGCAGCCCCCGCCGCCATCGACGCCAACACCCGACCGGCCGCTTCCGAGGATGTGGTCTCACTCCACATCCTCGTGTCATCGATGTTTCTCGGTGCGGCAGGCGTTTTGTACACCATCTCGCTCATCGCGGTGATCTTTCCCACCGTCCTGCCCACGGCCCTGTCCTACGGCAGGGTGAGGCCGGCGGCCATGGCCCTGGCCATGATCGGATGGCTGGTGATCTCGTTCACCGGCGCCGCCTACTACGTCCTCCCCCGCCTCACCGGGGCCAAGCTGTGGAACCCCGCCATCGCCCGGTTGGGCCTGCTCGGCACCGCCGGCGTGGCGATCGCCGGCGTGATCGTCCCGATCGCCGGTCTTGGTGACGGCGGCGAACCGTTGTCGCTGCCCTGGTGGCTCGACATGGCCCTGGTGGCGGTGACGCTGATCCCGCTGGTCATTTCGGTGCAGACGGTGAGGGCCCGCACCGAACCGATCTCCTACGTCACCATGTGGTTCGTACTGGCCGGCGTCGCCACGCTTCCCCTGCTGGCGCTGGCGGCTGCCATTCCGACCGCTTCATCGTTGGGACGAGTGCTGCAGGGGCTCAACTTCTCGGCCGGGTTCACGACCCTGTGGGTGACTGGGATGGGCGTCGGCCTCGCCTACTACACAGTGGTCAAGATCACCGACCAGCCGCTGGCGAATCGCCAGCTCGCCAAGGCCGGGTTCTGGTCGTTGGCCTTCGCCGCCTCCTGGGCCGGTCCGCTCCAGGTGGTGTTCGGACCCACCCCCGACTGGCTCGACGCCGTGGCGGCCGTGCTCACGCTGGCGCTTCCCGTTGCGGCCGCCGCCAATGCCATCGCCATCGGGACCACCGTCGCACCCGCCTGGTCCACGTTCGGCGACCACCCGTCGATCAAAGCCACCATGGCCGGCCTCGCCATGTCGATGGTGGTGGCGCTCGCCACCGCCTTCGCCGGGTTTCGGACGGCGGCCTCGGTGGTGGGATTCACGTCCTATTGGGAGGGGGTCACACTCGCCGCCATCTTCGGGGTCGGTGGCCTCCTGGTCGCCGGATGGACCCATCAGGCGCTTCCGGTGGTGAGCGGCCGCATGCCGGCCTCCACCATCCGGGCCGCCCAGCATGTCCGTCTCACACTGTGGGGGGTCGGATCAGCCGCCCTCCTGCTCATGTTCGGCGGCATCATCACCGGGCTCGGCTGGGCCGGCGGCGCCTTCCAGGGCACCGCCGCCACCGGGGAGGGCTGGGCGACCTTGTCCGGCACCGGCGCCCTCATGATCGGTCTCTCCCTGATTGGCGTGCTCATCATGCTGCTGGGCCAACTGGCCTTCATCCTCTCGGTGCTGAGCACCATCTCGTCGGGGAGGGCCGGCGTCCAGGAGGTTCTGGTCACGAGAGGGGAGGGCGCATGAGTGAGCATCTGGCGGCAGCGGCCGCAGCTGTGAACGCTCCCGAAGCCATGGTGAAGCGCTCGGCCGAAGCCCGAGCCAAAGCGACCGGCGCCTCGGTCGACGACATCCTCGCCGCCTGGGCAGGCGGAGGATCCGCCCCCGCCGCAACAGCACCCGCCACAACAGCACCCGCAACAACAGCACCCTCCGCCCCGGAAGCGGCCCCCGTCGACCCCACCCCCACAGCCCAACCA
>JBHJOH010000097.1:0-4477 GCA_050329955.1 Acidimicrobiia bacterium
AACGATGTAGGCGCCCAGGTTGGTAGGTGCCAGCCGGTCGAGGGTGGCGACCACGTCGGCGGCGGTGAAGTCGTTACCGCTGTGCCACTTCACGCCCTGGCGGAGGGTGAACGTCCACACGCTGCCATCGTCGTTCGGCGCCCACTCCTCGGCCAGCATCGGGGCCAGGGCAAAACCCTCGCCGGGCCCGCACAGGTACTCCATCGACATCAAGACCGGCGTGTACGACCCGATGTTGTCCATGGCGACCGGATCGAGCGGGCTCCCGGGGCGCTGGGCGGCGATCCGCAGCACACCGCCGGGAACGATCCCACCTGCCGCTCCGGGGGCTGTGGTGCCATCCGTCGACCCGGCGGTGGTGCCATCTGTCGAACCGACGGTCGTGTCCGAGGTGGCGTCACCTCCGCAGGCGGCGATCACCGCGCCGAGGAACGGGACCGAGAGGCCCACCACGCTCCCGCGACGCAGGAACTCGCGCCGATTCATGTTGCCCTTGGTATACGCCTCGACCACGTCGAGTTGCACCTGCGATTCGATCTGCCGACCCTTGTTCAAGCGTTTGAAGTCCATTGAATGGTCCTTTCCACGGTGTGTTCCGCCCAGCCGTCGGGGGTCTCAGTCGGGACCCTGACGGTCGGACAGTACAACCCAACTATTCGCTACGCATGGCGGTTCCACGATGCGGCACAACTTTATTCACGATGCGGCACGAGTCTGGGCGGTTCATGGTGCCCGCCGCTCGACGTACTCGGCCACCGCCGCTTCATCCGGCATCGATCCGGTGTACGCCGCCACGTAATCCCCGGCGTAGGAAAGCCTCGTCTGCATCGACTCACCCAAGTCCAACGCGTAGTAGCCGATCTGGCTGAAGTACAACACTCGGGCCCGAACGAAGGCGTCACGACGCTCGAAGCCATGCCGTTCGAACATCGACGTGATCGCCTGGAGCCTGGCATCGTCGGCCGACCTCACTGCCTGCTCTATCTCCCCTGAGCGCCTGGCCCACTCCCGCACGGCGAAGTCCAGCCTGGCATCGAACAGCGACACGTCGGTCCAGGCCTCGAACACCGCCAACACCGCCTCGGTGATATCCGGAGTCGGTCGCGAGGCGTGCTCGACCACCGTGCGGGTGTTGGTGTCCTGCCAGTGCTCCAGCAGCACCTCCAGCAACTGGCCACGATTGGTGAAATACCAGTAGAAGCTCGATCGGGCCACCCCGAGGCGCTCGGCGAGCGGCAGAATCTTCACCGCCTCGACACCATGCTCGACGAGGACATCCAGGGCGGCGGCGATCCAGTCCTCCCGGGTGGCCTTGATCTGAGGACCGCTCACCATCCCGGCCGATCTTGGCCGCATGCACCTGCGATGTCCAACGCAGCGCACCGTCGGTGCGCCGACCATGATGCAGCCACGATGACCTCCGCAATCGCCCGCATCACCGCCACCCCCGTCAACGTACCCATGGTCGCCCCCTACCGGTTTGCGTTCGGGCGGCTGAAGAGCTTCACCACCACGATCATCGAGGTCGAAGACACCGACGGCGCCGTCGGCCTCGGCGAATCACCCCACGGGGATCTGTCCGGGTCGGTGGAACGACTCGCCGAACGCCTGGTGAGCCGCCCGGTCGATGACCTGAACGGGCTCGAGACGCTCTCCCTCCCGGGCCACGGGTTCAGCCTGTGGCAGGACGGTGCCACCGACCGCCGCTCTTTCGGGGGCATCGAGATCGCCCTGTTCGACCTCCGCGCCCGCCGCCAGAACCGGCCGCTGGTGGATCTGCTCGGCGGCAGGGTCCGCAACGAGGTGGCGTTCACCGAGTACTTCGCACTCCGGGAGGGAGCCGAAGAGACCCCGACTCAGGTGATCGACTACTGCGTTCGGATGGCAAACGAGCACGGATCACCCTGGTTCGAGGGCAAACTCGGGGTGCTCGACGTCGAGACCGAGATGAGGATGGTCGCCGACCTGGTCGCCGGACTCGGGCCCGGCATGGTGACACGGCTCGACGCCAACGGCGCCTACACGGTCGCCACCGCCCGCCAGGTGATCCCCCGCCTGGCCGACCAGGGAATCGGATGGCTGGAGGACCCGTGCCGCACCCTCGACGAGATGGCCGTTCTCCGCGCCGACGGCGTGCCGATCAGCTTCTCCACCCACGAGGTCGACTTCACCAGAGCCGCCCGCGGCGGCGTCCCCGACGGGTTCTGCCTCGACATCGCCGAGCTGGGGGGAATCCGCCGAACCCAGGACTTCCTGCGGGCCTGTGCCCTGATCGGCACCGACTTCTGGTGTTATTCGGGCGACGCCGGGATCATGACCGCCGCCTACCTCCACCTGACGGCCTCGGAGCCTTCGGTGATCCGACCGCACCAGTCGTTGTTCCGCTTCACCGGGGACGTGGCGATCGAACAGGGACACTACTCACCAACGGCAGGGCTGCTGAAGCTGCCGGACGGCCCCGGACTGGGCGTGACGATCGATCGATCGGCACTGGCAAGGATGCACGACCGGTACCTGTCCGAGGGGTCGATGGGGTCGGGTTACGGCGAGGGATACCGACGCTGGTGACCCTCACGGCAGGGGCCCGGATGCCCAGGGGGGACGCCCCCCCTTCGACCCCCCGCCGGTACTGGTCTTGCGTTGGTCGCGTGCTTGGCCGGGGGTGTGGAGGCTGGTGGTGGCCTGGTTGCCACGTTCCGGATTCCGGGCCTCCGGCCTCTGGCCTCCTGCTTCCGGCTCCTCTCATGCCCAGGAGCGACGACCCCCCGCCGATGCTGGTCCGCAGTCTCGCGGTGAGGGCCTCCGCCTCACCCCACCCGGAGCCACGCCCTGCGGGCGGCGACGTAGCTGACTGCCGAGAACCCGAGGTGAGCCAGCCACGGGGCAACCAGGCTCCCCGACCTGGCTCTCAGCCGGTCGAACAGGAGGCCGGCGACGGTGGTGATGGCGACACCGGCCACCGTTGCCGCCGCCCGCTCACCGACCGGGGACTCGCTCCTGCCGCCGGCCATGTCGGGATACAGGCGGGCGGTGGGGAGGATGTGCCAGGCTCCGAACGCCGCCGCCGTCACCGTGCGGGCGGTCCGCTCCCCCGATCTCCGGGTCCACAGCGCCTTGAGCACGCCCCGGAACGCCACCTCCTCGTAGAGGGCGGTGCCGAGTGGGAAGCGGAGGAGGAGTTGGGTGGCCACGTCGGCCCGGTTGTGCCCGCGGGCGCGACCATCGAGCAGTACCTGGGAGAAGCGGGGCGAGGCCGCTGCCAGCGTGGTTGCAAGCGCCGTCGAGGCCACCATGCCCGCCCCCATGCGCAGGCCCCGACCGAGATCTCCTCTGCTCAACCCCAGTTCGGTGTACGAGACACCCGACCGGCGGGCGTACGCCACCAGGCCGGCGGTGACCACCATGTTGGCGGGGACGTACCAGCGTTCCGGCACCACCAGGTTCTGGATGGCGTTGTAGGCCCCCACCGCCGCCAGCACAACCGAGGCCGGGTCCGGAGTCACAGACATGGTCATCGGTACCGGGGCGACCCTCGCTCGGCCAGCAGCCGATCGACCCGCCGCTGGGCGGCCACCAGCGGCGGCACATGGTCGGCACTGGCGTCGGCGAGGATCTCGGCGACCCGGGGACCGATCCCCCCGACCTCCTGCATCAGCACCTCGACATCGCGCACCCCCTGGCTCATGCGGGTCACGGCGAATGCGCCCCCGGCGTTGATGATGTAGTCGGGCACCACCACGATCCCGGTGTCGTGCGCCCGGGCTGGATCCTCCGTCGTGGAGAACTGGTTGTTGGCCGAGCCGGCCACGATGGCGCAGCGCAACCGGCTGATGACGTCGGCATCGAGCGTGCCACCCAATGCGCACGGGGCGTACACGTCACACTCGGTGTCATAGACGTGGTCGGCATCGACCGGGGTGGCATTCCATCTGGCCTGTGCCGCTGCGCTCCGCTGTGGGTCGAGGTCGGCAACCAGCAGGTCGGCGCCGCGCCGGGCGAGCTCGTCGACCAGCGGAGCCCCCACATCACCCAGGCCCTGGACCAGGACCGAAACCCCCGCCAGACCCCGCCCCTGCACCACGCCCACGGCCGCCTCGATCCCAGCGGCCACCCCATGCGCCGTGAAGATGCCCGGATCGGGAGCATCGCCATCGACGGCCCCCACCACCCATCGGGTGTGCCGGGCGACCATCGCCATCCGATCGGGACCCATACCGACGTCGGGACCGGTTGCGAATGCCCCGTTGAGCGACTCCAGAAGTCGCCCGTAGCGGGCGAAGACATCGGACAACTGGGCGGCGAGGGGTGGACGCTCGAGGGCGATCACCGCCTTGCCTCCGCCCTGGTCCATCCCGACACCCGCCCATTTGTAGGTCATGCCTTCGGCGAGCCGCATGGCGTCGGCAAGACCTTCCGCCGGAGACGGGTAGACCTTCATGCGGGTACCCCCGGCGGCAGGGCCCAGGGTGGTGTCATG
>JBHJOH010000098.1:0-21682 GCA_050329955.1 Acidimicrobiia bacterium
GACCTCTACACCCGTGGCCACACCGAGCGGGTTGCCGAGTTCTCCCTGGCGATCGGGCGGGAGCTCGGGTTCTCGGAGGGCCAGCTGGCGAGGATGCGGTTTGCGGCCCTCATCCACGACGTCGGCAAACTGGCGGTGCCCACTGCCATCATGCGCAAGCAGGGGGCGCTCACCGACGACGAGTACCGGGAGATGCGCATCTCCACCCACAAGGTGGATGACCTCCTCAGCGAGGTCGACTTCCTGGCGCCGATGGTGGTGATCTGTTCCGGAGTCCATCCCAAACTCACCGACGAGGACTTCGGTCAGAAGGGCCACGTGCACAGCGAGGAGGCGACCCGCGAGCAGAGTGTGCTGGCAGTCGCCGATGCGTTCGACGCCATGACGTCGACCCGGTCGTACCGGATGGCGATGAGTCAGTCGGTCGCCCTGCAGCGGTTGGATACATCGAATGACCCCCTCTTCCACCGTGAGGTGGTCGAGGCGCTCGCCATTGCCCTGTCGCGGATGCCCGGCAGCTACGGGCCTCCCGAGATCTCGCACAACCTCGGCGCTCCCCCCGGCGAGGTGCTGCATGCATGAACGCGTCCCATCGGAATCGTGGGTGTGGCTGGTTTCGGCCGGCATTCCCGTACTGGGCGTCGTCGCAGGTGTGCGCGTCGCCATCTCCGAGTTCCGGCTCTCCCATGCCCTGATCGCGGCGGCGGCCATGGTGGTCCTCTCCTTCATCTCGGTCCCCACCCGCTCCGGTGTCCGGATGTCACCGGTCGTGTCGGCGGTGGCATCGCTCCCGTTCATCCACACCGTCGGCGGCACGCAACTGTTCGACCTGCGGACGGGACTGGCGGTGGTGGGGATGGGAACGGCGGTCATCTGGCTGGTTCGAACCGTGCGAGGAGACGGCCCCGAGGCGGTGCTGTCCGACTCCGCCCGGGCCATTGCGGTTGGCGTCGTCTACCTGGTCACCTTCGACCGGCTCGGTGCGGGGATGCTCGAGCCGCTCGCCGAACAGGGAATCGGCTGGTTGGCGGACTGGTGGCAGCTGGTTGCGGTGGCGGTGGTGGTCCCGTTGGCATTCGCAGTCGAGGCGGTGATGGCCTCGATCCCGTTCCGGTGGGATCTGGTGCGCAGCGGCGTCGTCGATGTGCGGGACTTCGATGTCCATCTGACCCTGATGGCGACCGGGGCGCTGTTCGGGATGACCTACGACGTGATCGGATGGTTCGCTCTCGCCATCGCCGGTCTCCCGTTCCTGTTTGCGGCGGGTGCCTTCCGCCGCCTGGCCGAGACCCGCCTGGCCTATGCCCAGACGGTTCGGGCGTTGGCTCAGGTCCCCGAGGCGGCGGGTCACGTCCACCCTGGCCACGCCGACCGGGTGGCCGCCCTGGCCGGCGCCGTCTCCCGAGCGCTCGGGGTGCGACCGGGCGAGGTCGAAGAGCTGGAACGGGCCGCCTACCTGCACGACATCGGTCGCATCAGTCTCAACGACCCCGGTGTGGTGAAGATCGGCTACACCGAGGGTGACATCGCCGAGTGGGGAGCGGTGATCGCCGAAGAGGCAGCGCTTCCGGACGTCGCCACCGTGATCCGACGCCAGCACGAGCCCTACCGCCGACCCGGCCAGCTCCCGGATCCGGACCTTCCGGTGGGGTCCAGGGTCATCAAGGTGTGCAGTGCCTACGACGAGCTGGTCTCCGAGAGCGACATGTCCCCGCTGGAAGCGCTCGAGCAGTTGCACCGGGGATCGGTCTACGACTACGACCCCGACATCGTGACCTCGCTCCGTGCCATCCTCGAGTCCACCGACTCGATCACCCAGTCGATCATCGGACGGGTCCGGTGATCACCGGGGCGAACGCGAGGCCGACCCGCCCGTGAGCTTCACCCCCGGCTTGAACCAGCGGACCGGACGTCGCAGTTCGCTCTCGAGGAAGTGGGCGAGTCCCACTGCCAGGAAGACATCGCCCAGCGAGAGCACCGTGCCCTGCCCGACGATCCGAACCGGGATCACGTCGGCGAGGAACGGGAGCAAGGATGAGGAATCCAGGGCGACGTGCTTGTAGCTGGCGTCGAGCTGGGGGGTGGGTGAGAAACCGGAAGCCACCAGCGCCGCCTCGGTCAGGACCGGCATACCCCCGTTGAGGAGGATCACGGTGAAGTTGAGAAGCACGCCGATTCCGGCCAGCCACATGCCCATGCGGCTCCGATTGGCCAGCACCAGGCCGATCAGCGGGCCGTAGGAACCCAGCACCATCGCCACCCCGGCGGTCTCGGCCCAGGGTTCGTCGGGCAGAAACCGTGTGCCGAGCTGCAGAGCGAACGAGATCGGGAGCAGCCACCACATTCTGAGCCGAATATCGGCAAGATTGGTGAGACGACCCCCTCGGAGGACGGCCACCGTCAAAGCGACGAACATGACGACGGCAAGCCATAGCATGGAGCGCCCAAGGTATCACACGACCGAAACGAGGCGGCATGTTGCAGGTGGCGCAGTGATCCGGTACGAACTTCTGGATGGTCGGGCGACGATCACCATCGACGACGTCGAACGCCATAACCCCATGTCGGTGGACACGATGGACGGGCTGCGGGAGGCTGCGCGCACTGCCGTCGAAGACCCGGCCGTTCGGGTAGTCATCTTCACCGGCGCCGGGGAGAGGGCGTTTTCGGCCGGGGGTGATCTGAGCGCCGGATTCGTCGACGAGCCGATCGGACTACACCGGGCCCGTGGTGGCCTGGCCGATCTGTTCAGGGTGCTGAGGAGGGGTGGCAAGCCGACGATCGCCCGTGTCAACGGCCATGCACTGGCCGGGGGTTTCGGCCTGGCCACGGCCTGCGACATCACGCTGTGCGTCGATGACGCCAAGCTCGGTGTCACCGAGATCAACGTGGGCCTGTGGCCGATGATGATCACCGCCGTGCTGGCCGCCGGAATTCCGAAGAAGGCGGCGCTGGAGCTCATGATGACCGGGCGGATCATCACGCCGCAGGAGGCGTTGGCCCTCGGCGCAGTGACCCGGGTGGTGCCCAGGGACGAACTCGACGACGCCGTCGACGAGGTGGTGGCCGCCCTCATCGCCAAGAGCGCCTCCACGCTGCAGTTGGGTCGGGACGCATTCTTCGGTGTCGCCGATCTGGGCTTCGACGCCGCCCTGGACCGGCTTCAGGGGGGATTGACGGCGGTGGCGGCCACCGGAGATTCGCGGGAAGGCGTGGCGGCGTTCCTGGAGAAGCGGGCGCCGAACTGGTCTGGGCGCTGAACGCCGATACTCTGTTGACCCATGCGACGACTGGTGAGAGTTTCGGCCTGGACCATGATCTGGTCCGGATCCATCATCCTGGGATATGTCGGCTATCAGCTGTTCGGAACCGACGTCGTCAACCAGCAGGTACAGGCCGAGGCCCAGCAGGCTCTGCCAGCCCTGCTCGAGGAGCGGGCGGCGCAGCTCGAGCTCACATCTTCGACGTCGGTCGACGACCAGGGCGACCCGGTGCTGATCGAAGAGCCGGGAGTGGTGGAGGGTGAGCCGTTTGCGGCCATCCGAATCCCCCTGATCGGGGTCGAGCAGGTGATCTATGCCGGTATCGATCGGGAGACGCTGCAACTGGGCCCAGGACACTTCCCGGGTACCGCCTTGCCGGGCCAGCCCGGCAACGCCGTGTTGAGCGGGCACCGAACCACTTATGGTCGGCCGTTCTTCGATCTCGACCTCCTCCAGCCCGGTGACACCATCGATGTCGAGACCGCCGTGGGCATCCACACCTACACCGTGCGGGAGTCGCTGGTGGTGACACCGTTCGATGTGTGGGTGGCCGAGCCCAAGGACGGAGCTTGGTTGACCATCACCACCTGCCACCCCAGATTCTCGGCCCGCGAACGCCTGGTGGTATTCGCCGAGCTGACCGCCGGCCCCAACTTCGAGTTCGTGGCGGCGGCGTGAGCGACGGCGCTCGATCCTCCGGAATCAGCCGAGCTCGAGGTCGGCCAGTTGATCCGCGGTGACGGGCCCATCGAACTGGCGGATGATCACACCCTGACGGTCGATGATGAAGGTGGCCGGCATCCCGAAGCCGACGTACTGGTCGCGAAGCCTGGCGGTGGCGTCGTACCCCATCGGGTAGTCCGGTGCCATCTCGCGGGCCAGTTCGGTGGCGGCCTCCCGTTGGTCCCGAACCGCCACCCCGATCACGGCCACGCCGGGATGGGCGGTGGCGTACGCGCTGAGCTCGGGGATCTCAGCCCGGCACGGCTCACACCACGAAGCCCACAGATTGAGCACCACCGGCCGCCCGTCGGAGGCGAGATGGGTGCTCAGTCGCCAGGTCGTGCCATCGAACAGGTCGGCGGTGACCTCCGGGGCGGTGAGGCCCGCCATTGCCCCAGGTGGGGTGTCGGACTCCCGCAGGTTCGAGCCGATCAGCAGCCCGACCACGATCACCGCGAGGAATACCAGTGTGAGGCGCCCGGTTCTGGACCGGAGGGGTTGTACGTCGTCCACAGCGATAGGGTATGCACGGATGAGCTTTTTCTCGAAGAAGAGGGACACCTACCTCGCCCAGGGCATCGACCCGGCCCGGGTCCCGCCTGGCCAGTACCTCACGGAACGCTTCCCGGTGCTGCACGCCGGTGTCACCCCCAAGGTCGACGTCGCCCGCTGGGACTTCACGGTCGACGGCCTGGTGTCGGAACCGGTCACTTGGACGCTCGACGACATCAAGGCCATGCCCACTGCCGACCAGACCTTCGACATCCACTGTGTGACCAAGTGGTCGAAGCTCGACACCAGCTGGCACGGGGTGGCGGTACAGGAGTTGATGAAGCGGGTCCCAGTGTTGCCTGAGGCGTCACACGTGCTCGTGACCGCCGAACACGGGTTCACCGCCAACCTGCCGGTCGAGGACTTCCTCCGTCCTCAGAACCTGTTTGCCTGGAGCTACGACGGCGCCGACCTCGAACGCGATCACGGGTGGCCACTGCGTCTGGTGGTTCCGCATCTGTACTTCTGGAAGAGTGTGAAGTGGGTGCGCGGTCTGAGGTTCCTCGATCACGACGAGCCGGGCTTCTGGGAGCGCAACGGTTACCACATGTACGGCGACCCCTTCCGGGAACAGCGCTACTGGGGCGACTGAGTGCGGGTCAACAGGTCAACAGGTCAACGGGTCAACTGGTCAACTGGTCAACCTGACCGGAACCGGGACTCGGACCGCCGACCCGCCAATCCTCACCGGATCCGGCCTTCCCTGATTCTGGCTGCGACCGATAGGGCGGCTTCCTCGACGGCAGCGCTGAGGGGCGATCCGTGGTCGTAGGAGCCACCCTCGATGCCGACGACGGTGAGGTCCGCGGGAAGTGATCCGAGAGCCCCTGCCAACGCCATCGCCTGGGCAAGCCCGAATCCGTGGGAACTGGTCGGCGAGTCGGGAACGGTTTCCGCAGCACCGATCACGATGGTCCCGGCGGGCGCCCCGCTCGACATGGCGTCCACCACGATCACCTCCGGCGTGTCGGCCCATGCCTCGATGAGTTCCACCGCGTCACCCCGGCACCGGACCGTCGGCATCTCGTCGGCCAGCAGCTCGATGACCCGCCACCCCACCCCGTCGTCTCCCCGGTCGGGGTTGCCGACGCCGATGACGAGCGCGCTCACCTCCGCTCCAGATTGACGGTGAGAAAGTGGGTGGCACACGAGATGCAGGGGTCGTAGTTGCGGATCGCCTGCTCGAGCTGCCACTGCACCTGCGGGTCGGGCATGTGCAGAATGGTGGGGAGCAACGCCCGCAGGTCCTCCTCGATCCGGAGCTGGTTCTGCGAGGTCGGTGGCACGATCTGGGCGTCGGTGATGAGGCCGGCGTCGTCGAGGACGTAGCGGTGATACAGCAGGCCGCGTGGCGCCTCCGATGCGCCGTGGCCCTCGCCGGCCCGCGGGGGCGCGTCGAGGTGGGCCGGCACCGGTGGCCGGTATCTCCGGGCGATCGCCAGGCAGGTGGCGGCGGCGTGCACCAGTTCGACCGCACGGACCACGATGCTCTTGAAGGGGTTGTCGACTCTCGGCCCCAGCCCGGCGTCGAGCGCCGCCGTTCGGGCCAGCGGGTCGAGCTGTTCGAACCCGAGGGCGTAGCGGGCGAGCGGGCCCACGTGATAGGAGCCGGCACCCCTGATGCGGGCATGGAGGGCGTTGGACCACTCCACGTGCTCTTCGGTGAACACCGCCGGCCACGCCGACACGTCGATGTCGATACCGCCGGTCGAGGCGATGCGACCACCGATCACGGCGTACTCCGCCGGATCGTGGAGGGCGACGTAGTGGTAGTCGACTTCCAGGTCCGGGAAGGGGAACCCGCCCACCCAGGCCACCGTGTCGAGAGCGGCCTGGACGGCCCACTCGAGCTCGGGGATGAGGGCTGCCATGTCCGCCGGTGAGGGCGCCTTCCAGAACCCGCCCACCCGCGGGTTGATCGGATGGATCTCCCGGCCTCCCACCAGCGACATGATCGAGTTGCCGATCTTCTTGAGCCGGAGACCCCGCGCCACCACATCCCTGAAGTCGGCGGCGAGTTCGACACCGCTGCGATACCCGAGGAAGTCGGGGGCGTGCAGGAGGTACACGTGAAGGGCGTGGCTCTCGATCCACTCGCCGAGATAGAGCATGCGGCGCAGATCACGGATGTCCTCGCCGACGTCGATGCCGAGGATGCGTTCCATGGCATTGGCCGACGAGGTCTGATAGGCCACCGGGCAGATCCCGCAGATGCGGGCGGTGATGTCGGTCACCTCGGTGTGGTTGCGCCCCCGCAGGAACGCCTCGTAGAACCGGGGTGCCTCGAAGATCCTGAAGCGGAGGTCGGTGACGATGCCGCCTTCGACCACCACGTCGAGCGAGCCCTCGCCTTCGACCCTGGTGAGTTCCTCGACGTGGAACGAACGGGTGGTGTCAGTTTTGTGCATGGGTGCCTTCCAGGGTGCGGGCCGCCCGGTCGAAGGCGGGGGCGTTGGTGTTGAAGGTGCGGAGGGCCCGGACGACGTCCCCGCTCTCCATCCCGAGGCGTGCCCACCATCGGACCAGCGAAGCCGCGTTGGCGGTCTCGGCAGGCCCGAAGCAGCCGTAGCACCCACGGTCGTAGACCGGGCAGATGGCGCCGCAGCCGGCCTGGGTGATCGGTCCCAGGCAGGGGACGGCGCCGGCCACCATCACGCAGGTGGTTCCCCGGGCCTTGCACTGCATGCACACCGAATAGGTGGGGATGGTGGGTTTGCGTCCGGCCAACACCGCCGAGATCAGTTCGAGCAGCTGGTGCTTGTCGATCGGGCAGCCGCGCAGTTCGAAGTCGACCTCGACATGGTCGGAGACCGGAGTGGAGGTGGCGAGCGTCGAGATGTATTCCGGTGAGGCGTAGACGATGCGGGTGAACTCCTCGACATCGGCCATGTTGCGCAGCGCCTGGATGCCCCCGGCGGTGGCGCAGGCCCCGATGGTGACGAGGATGCCGGCGTCGTGGCGGATCTGGCGGATGCGTTCGAGGTCGTGGGGTGTCGTGATCGAGCCTTCCACCAGCACCAGGTCGTAGGGCCCGGGTCGGGTGGCGGTGGTCGCCTCCGGGAAGTGGGCGATCTCGACGGCGCCGGCCACCTCCAGTAGTTCGTCCTCCAGATCGAGCAGACTGAGCTGGCAGCCGTCGCACGATGCGAACTTATAGACGGCCAGGCTGGGGCGATCAACCACGTCACACCTCCGGGACGGCGAACAGGTGGGCGATTCGGTCGTAGCGGAGCACCGGGCCGTCCTTGCACAGAAAGAGCCGCCCGAACTGGCAATGGCCGCACAACCCGATGGCGCACTTCATGTTGCGTTCCATGGTGACCCACACCTGATTGGCGGGTACCCCCGCCCGGTTGAGGGCGATGGCGGCGGCCCCGAGCATCACGTCGGGCCCGCACATCATGGTGACGGTCTCGGCCGGGTGTCGCAACACGTCACCGAACAGTGTCGTGACCACCCCGATCCCACCCTCCCAGGAAGAGGTTGGACGGTCGACGGTGAGCCGGACATCAACCCCGCCCGCCTTCCACGCCTCCAGATCGGGTCGGAACAGGAACTCCTCGGGGTCGCGGGCGCCGTACACCAGCGAGATCGACTCGAATCTGTCCGGGATACGGGATGCCGCCACGATGAGGGCCCGCAACGGCGCCAGCCCGAGGCCGCCGGCTGCCACCAGCAGGTGTTTGCCATGGGCGCGGTGAATCGGCCAGGGGACGCCGAACGGCCCCCGCATCATCACCAGGTCACCGGGCGCCACCCCGACCAGCGCCTTGGTGACGGCACCGGCGGCACGGATGGTCATGGCGAGGACATCGCCGTCGGCATCCGACGAGAACGAGATCGGAACCTCCCCGATACCCGGCAGTCCCACCATGCCGATCTGGGCGGGTTCGAACCGGATGGCCTCCTCGTCGTCGGCGGGTTCGAAGGTGATGGTCCACACGTCCGAGGTCTCGGCGATCGAGGAGACAACCCTGAAGGGCCGGGGGAGCATCGGATCGGCGAGCGGACGCCCCGTCCTGGTTTCAAACATGGGTCACCTCGGTGGCTCGGATCGCCGACACCTCCTCGGTGAGGTCGATGCCGACCGGGCACCAGGTGATGCAGCGACCGCACCCCACGCAGCCGAACTGGCCGAACTGGTCGACCCACGTCGACAGTTTGTGGGTCAGCCACTGCCGGTAGCGGGCACCCACCGTGGCCCGCATCGGGCCGCCACCCATGTACGAGAAGTCGAGGCTGAAGCATGAGTCCCAGCGCCGGTCCCGTGAGGCGGTCGAGCCGTCGAGTGAGGCGGCGTCCTCGGTCGAGGTGCAGAAGCAGGTCGGGCACACCTGGGTGCAGTTCCCGCAGGCTAGGCACCGTTCGGCGGTGATGTTCCAACGGCCCGAGAGCGGGTTGGCCGCCAACAGGTCGCGCAGTCCGGCTGTCTGAATGCTGCGGGTCATGGTGCCGGCCGCCGCCGCCACAGCGAAGCGGGCATCGGCCAGCTCCTCGGTGGTGGCGGCTCGGTGGGGGATCCGGTCGATGAGCTCGGACCCGGCTTCGCTGCCCACCTCGCCCACCAGGAGATGGTGTCCGTCCTCGACCACTTCGGTGAGAGCGAGGTCGAACCCGGAGGCCACCCCGGGGCCGGTACCCATGGAAGCGCAGAAACAGGTGGCGGCCGGCTCGGTGCAGTTGACGGCCACCACGAACAACGAATCCCGGCGGGCGACATAGTCCGGGTCACGGAAACGCCCCGCCGAGAGCACCCGATCCTGAACGGCCACCGCCGCCAACTCGCAGGCCCTGGCGCCGATCACGGCGATCGGCTCGTGCGACTCGAGCGCCGACGTGAACGTGAGCCTGCCGTCGTGGCGGGTGGCGGTCCACACCGTCCGTCGGGGTGGGAACAACAGGTCCTTGAGGCTTGACGGACCGACCGCATATCCGAACAAGGCCTGGTCGGAACGATGGCGGAGCCGGTACCCGCCGGGCTCCTGCACATCGCCCACCCCCATCGGCAGGTCATCGACTCCGTTGACAGGTTGGTATCTGATGGCTCCGTCCGAGATCACCGGCCCGAACACCCGGTATCCGGATTCGGCCAACTTTCGGATGAGAGCATCGAGCCCGTCCGGCTCGAGCGTGAAACGTTGCACGCCACCTCCCGGCTCTTCAGACACGATGCACCTTCGCCGGGCCCACACATAGGGTCGATTGGAACGTTGCCGCCGTCAGGCGGCTCTACCGGGATCGACGGGACGGGCGTAGGGTCGGAGGTATGGACCCGGTCATCACATGGCTGTTGGAGGGTGATCCGTCGGTCCGCTTCCAGACCCGCCGGCTCCTGCTCGGCGACACCGGCGAGGTCGACCGTGGCCGGCTCGAGTCGCACGGGTGGGGTGCGGCGCTGCTGTCGCATCAGGACGACGACGGCACCTGGGCCGGGGCGTTGTACTCGCCGAAGTGGACATCCACCACCTACACGCTGCTCGAACTCCACGACCTGGGACTCCGGCCCGGCTGTCGGGCCGCGGCGAGAGGTGTCGAAAAGCTGATCGAGGGTGCCAAGGTCTACGATCACGGCGGTCTCACGCTCGCCAAGACGGTGCCATCACCCGAGGCGTGCATCACGGCCATGCTGGTGAAGCTGGCCGCCTGGACGGGGGTGGCCGATCAGAAGATCGACGATGCTGTCGAGTGGCTCATCCAACGCCAACTGCCCGACGGCGGCTGGAACTGCCTCGAGAGCAGCCACGGATCATTCCACACCAGCATCTCGGTGCTGGAGGCTCTGGCCGAGCCAGGCACACCGGCGGTCCCGGCCGAGGTGGTCGAGGCAGGTCGGCGTTTCTTCCTCGAGCACCGGTTGTATCGGTCGCACCGCACCGGCGCGGTGGCGGCCGCCGAGTTCACCCGGTTCTCGTTCCCACCCAGATGGCATTTCGACGTGATGCGCGGCCTCTGGTACTTCGCCGCCGCCGAGGCCCACCGCGACGTGCGCCTGACCGAGGCGATCGAACTCGTGCGGCGCAGGATGCGGCCGGACGGGCGTTGGCCGGTGGAGCGGAGCCACCCGGGAAGGACGTGGCACACCATGGAGCGCGGCCCCGGCCCGAGCCGCTGGAACACCCTGCGGGCACGCCGGGTGCTGCGCTGGTGGGATGTCGGGCCGGTGACTCACTGACGCGCAGAACCCGGCCAGAAGGCCGGGTTCTGCATGGGTCGCCCGGGTGGGACCGGGTGTCAGCCGGCCATCTGACGGAGCACGTAGTGGAGGATGCCCCCGTGGCGGAGGTAGTCCACTTCCACCGGCGTGTCGACCCTGGCCAGTGCCTTGATCTCGATGACTCCGCCGGTCGACTTGGTAGCCCGCACCAGTACCGGCTGGCGGGGAACCAACAGGTCATCGAGGTCGATCTCGAAGACCTCGGTGCCGTCGAGGCCCAACGACTCGGCGGTATCGCCATCGCGGTACTCGAGGGGGAGCACACCCATCATCACCAGGTTGGAACGGTGGATACGTTCGAAGCTCTCGGCCAGCACCGCCTTCACTCCCAGGAGGAAGGTGCCCTTGGCAGCCCAGTCCCGGCTCGAGCCCATCCCGTAGTCCTTGCCCGCCAGCACCACCAGCGGCACCCCTGCCGCCTGGTAGTTCATCGAAGCCTCGTAGATCGACTTCACCTGGCCGTCGAGGAAGTCGGTGGTCACGCCCCCCTCGGTGCCGGGGGCGAGCAGGTTGCGAACCCGAATGTTGGCGAACGTTCCCCGGGTCATCACCCGGTCGTTGCCACGGCGCGAGCCGTAGGAGTTGAACATGGCCGGCTGCACGCCCTTGGACACCAGGTACTGACCGGCGGGGGAGTCGACCTTGATCGAACCGGCCGGAGAGATGTGGTCGGTGGTGACCGAGTCGCCCAGCTTGGCGAGGGCGCGAGCGCCCACGATCGGTGCCAGCGGCTTGACCTCCGGACCGAGGTTCTCGAAGAACGGCGGCTCCTGGACGTAGGTCGAAGCCTCGTCCCAGTCGTACAACGCTCCACCCGACGTGGAGATCGACTGCCACTCCTCGGCGCCGGCGAACACGTCGGCATACTTCTCCATGAACTGACGGCGCGTCACGTGCTCGGACACCACCGCATCGATCTCGGCCTGGGTGGGCCACACATCGCGCAGGTAGACGTCGCTTCCGGGGAACGGATCGTTGTTCGGATCCCAGTTCACGGTCCCGGCCAGGGCGTACGCCACAACCAGTGGGGGAGAGGCGAGGTAGTTGGCGCGGACGTCGGGCGAGATGCGGCCCTCGAAGTTGCGGTTGCCCGACAGCACCGAGGTGGCCACCAGCCCGCTGATGTTGATGGCTGCCGAGATCTCGTCGGGGAGTGGTCCCGAGTTACCGATGCAGGTGGTGCACCCGTAGCCCACCGTGTAGAACCCGGCCGCCTCCAGATCGGCGAGCAGGTTGGCCGACTCGAGGTACTCGGTGACCACCTGGGATCCCGGTGCCAGCGAGGTCTTCACCCAGGGCTTGCGGGTGATGCCCTTCTCCTTGGCCTTCCGGGCCACCAGTCCCGCCGCCATCATCACGTCCGGGTTGGAGGTGTTGGTGCACGACGTGATGGCGGCGATGACGACGTCGCCATCGGTGAGGTTGAACTCGGCGCCCTCGTAGACAACGGGGTCGGTGGAGATGGGGCCCGCTTCGCGACCGAAGGTGGAACCAAGGTGGTCGTGCCAGGTTGTCTGCATGGCCGCCAGGTCGATGCGGTCTTGCGGGCGCTTGGGACCGGCCAGCGCCGGCTGCACCGTCGACATGTCGAGTTCGAGCTCAGAGGAGTACTCGATCACCCGGTTGTCGTCGCGCCACAGGCCCTGCTCCCGGCAGTACCACTCGATGGTGTCGATGAGCACGTCGGGGCGACCGGTGAGGCGCAGGTAGTCGAGGGTGCGATCGTCCACCGGGAAGAACCCGATGGTGGCGCCGTACTCGGGTGCCATGTTGGCGATGGTTGCCCGGTTGGCGAGCGGCATGTCGGTCAGGCCGGGGCCGTGGAACTCCACGAACTTGCCGACCACCCCGTGGGCCCGGAGCATCTCGGTGACCCGCAACACCAGGTCGGTGGCGGTGGCACCCTCACTCAGCTTGCCGGTGAGACGGAACCCCACCACCTCGGGAAGCAGCATCGAGATCGGCTGGCCGAGCATGGCCGCCTCGGCCTCGATCCCGCCCACACCCCAGCCCACCACGCCCAGGCCGTTGATCATGGTGGTGTGGCTGTCGGTACCCACCAGCGAATCCGGATACAGCCAGGTGCCGTCGTCCCACACCACCTTGGCCAGATACTCGAGGTTGACCTGGTGGACGATGCCGGTGGCGGGCGGCACCACCCGGAAGTTGCGGAACGCCGACTGGCCCCATTTGAGGAACTCGTATCGCTCCTCGTTGCGCTCGAACTCCTTGCGGCTGTTGATGACCAGGGCGTCGGGGCTGTTGAAGGCGTCCACCTGGACCGAGTGGTCCACCACCAGGTCGCACGGCACACCTGGATTGACCTTCTCGGCGGCATCGGCGTCGCCGGTCATCCGGACGATGGCGGCTCGCATCGCCGCCAGGTCCACCACCGCCGGCACGCCGGTGAAGTCCTGGAGGACCACTCGGCCCGGAATGAAGGGGATCTCGGTCTCACCGACCCGATGAGCGTCGTAGGTGGCGATCGTCGCCACATCGGCGTCGGTGACCAGCCTGCCGTCGTTGTAACGCAGCGCCGCCTCGAGCAGCACCTTGATCGAATACGGGAGATGATCGACGTCTCCGGCATCCGAGAGGCGGGCGATTCGGCGGGAGCCGAGGGGTGTTGTGATGGGGGTTTCAGAGGCCATGCCCGGGAGTGTACCGGGAGACATCCCCCGCCTCCCAGGAGAAGGTAGGGAACGCCGGGCGGATCAGATGAAGGCGATGCGCATCGACCCGGATCCGGTCTGGCCCGGTTCCAGCAGGCGACCACCCCGCGAACCGAAGTTGAGCGCTCCCGGCACAGCCTCGGTCGGCTCCACGCAGAAGAACCCGCGGCCCGCCGGCGTGAACAGGTGCACCATTGGCAGGTCCGACCACAACTCGACCCGTCCACCCGGCACGTCGATAAGCGCCCGCCCGTCCCAATGCGTGAAGGTGTTGTCGAGTCCGGTGCGGTCCACGTCGGTGGATCGGAACGGCTGGCGTTCCTCCCAGCGGTCCGGGATCACGTCGTCACCGGTCCAGAACCCGTCGACATTGGCCGTCAACCGTCCCGGCCGTTCGAAGTACGGATGGAAACCCAGTGCCAGCGGCATGGCGGTGTCCGAGAGGTTCTCCACCGACAGCGTCTGACTGAGACGGCCCGGCTCGATCTCCAGGCGATGCCGGGCCCGGTACCGCCATGGCCAACGCCCGGCAGGATGCAGGTACTCGAGCAGCAGGCTTTCCCGGGTCTCCTCGACTACGTCCCACCGCCACAACCACCCGTGTCCGTGCAGTCCATGGGGCTCGCCCACCAGTGGGGTCCCTCCCACATCCACCAGCCGACCGTCCCACTCGAACCGACCGTCGATGATGCGGTTGCACCAGGGGACGAGCGGAAACGACGACATCTCGAGCGGATTCCTCAGGTCGGGTTGCCCCACCCGAAGCACATCCACCGTTCCCACCCTGAACCGCTGCACACTGCTACCCAGATCGGGGGCGACCACCAACGTGGTGTCGCCGACCGAGAGCGTGATCAAATCTCCCCCTGTGTCGACCCGGAGGATTGTGGCACAGATCGCCAACAGGAAAGCGACGAGCTACGAGCGAACAGCTACGAGCCATCAGCCACGAGCCAGAGTCGTCGCTCGTCGCTCGTCGCTCGCCTTACTTCCGCTCGATCCTCACCGTCACCTCGGTCACGCAGGCTTCAACCGGATCGGTGTGGGGGTGGAGCACCGGTTCGCAGCGGTCGGAGAGGCGTTCGAACAGGCCACTGACGATGCCCCGGTCGAGCGAGCACACCACGTCGGGGTGGCCGACGGCGGCGGAACCGAACGGGCAATGGGAGGTCAGGAGCCGCGAAGTGTCGGCCGTGGTGGCGGTGCTGGTGTCCTGGGCGATGCCGAAGCCGAGACCGGACATCGCTTGGGCGACGGCGGTGACGGCGGCCTGGTAGCCGTCTTCTTCGGGGGTGCCGACCTCGGCGGCCAGTTCCCGTCCGTACTGGCGACCCACGTCCTCGGCCACCGCCGCGATGTCGTTCGGGGCGAGGCGCTGGACGAGGCGGACCAGCAGTTCGACCAGCAGGTCGGGCCGGCGCGAAGGGAAGTGGACGTCGATGGCCTTCTCGGTGGTCTCGTAACACTTGGCGGGGCGCCCGGCCCCGGGGCCGGTGCGGCCGGCCGGACGACGATGGCTCACCTGCAGGTATCCGTCGGCGGCCAGCTTGTCGAGGTGATGCCGGGCCACGTTGGGGTGGATGGTGAACAGCTCGGCGATGGCGGCACTCGTCATGGGCTCGGGCGACTCCCGCACGGCGATGAAGATCGCCCGTCGGGTAGGGTCCCCCAACGCCGCCGTCAGGTCGCCGATCGATCGGTCGAGACGGGTGGATTCGGCCGAGATTGGCATGCTCACCCCCAAAACTATAGTGGCGAGTGAGCTTCTAAATACGATCGCCATAGGAGAAATGGTCCCCCCGATGCCTGACACCCCACCACTTTCCGAAGCCGTGGCTGCCGTGATCGACCCGTTGCTCGGGCGTTCGCTCGGTGAGCTGGGGATGGTGGCGTCGGTCGCCGAGAAGCGGTTCGGGACCAACAAGGTCGTCGTGACCGTGCCGGTGCCCAACTACCCGCTCCTCGACGAACTGCGGGAGCGCATCGAGTCCGCCGCTGGGGGGTCGGTCGATGTCGAGCTGGGCGTCATGACCGACGGGGCCCGCGAGGACATGATGACCAGGCTCAAGGCGGCGGCCGGTCCCGGTGTCGGCGAAACCGGTTCCCGGACCAGGGTCATCGCCGTGTCATCGGGCAAAGGTGGGGTCGGCAAGTCGTCGGTCACCACCAACCTGGCGGTGGCGCTGGTGCGGGCCGGCAAGACGGTCGGCGTGATCGACGCCGACATCTGGGGGTTCTCGATTCCCCGCATGCTCGGCATCGACAACCCCCCGGTGGTGATCGAACAGGCCATCGTCCCGCCCATCGCCCACGGTGTGAAGGTCATGTCGATGGACTACTTCGTGGCCGACGATCAGGCCGTCATCTGGCGCGGCCCCATGCTGCACAAGGCCATCGAACAGTTCCTCAAGGACGTGTGGTGGGACGAGCCCGACATCCTGCTGGTCGACATGCCTCCCGGCACCGGCGACGTCTCCATCTCGATGGCCCAGTTCCTGCCCCGGGCGCAGGTGCTGCTGGTCACCACCCCGCAGCCCACCGCCCAACGGGTGGCCCGCCGTGCCTCCCTCATGGCCGAGAAGGTCAACCAGGAGGTGATGGGAGTGGTCGAGAACATGTCCTGGTTCACCGGTGACGACGGCACCCGCTACCAGTTGTTCGGCGAAGGTGGCGGAGAGCGCCTCGCCGAAGAGGTGGGCGTTCCTCTCATGGCCCGAGTCCCCCTGCTCCCCGCCATGCGGGCCGGCGCCGACGACGGCATCCCCGTCGTGGTCGCCGCCCCCGGCAGCGAAGCCGCCACCGCCTTCGACGACCTCGCTCGAGCCGTCATCGCCCGCAAACCGAGAGTCAGAACACATCCGGAGTTGGTGATTCGATAGCTTCGAGCAGCCAGGCGTTCCTCTGTTCTGGCTCGTAGCTCGTCGCTCGTCGCTTCAAACTGGCGGCAGCGTTCCCGTCGCTGCTCGTACCGCCCACAGTCCGAAGAAGAGGACGCCGAGGGCCAGGGCAACCCGATTTGTCAGCCTCGATGAGGGCGGCTCCCACCATCCTCGGGTGACACCCAACCACGACACCCATCCGTAGGTCATGAGCGGGATGATGGCGAACACGAGGGGGTGGAGTGCCCAGGCCGAGGCGACGTCACCGTCGAGCAGGGCTGCGGCTGCCCTGGTTCCTCCGCACAGTGGGCAGGCGTGCCCGGTGGCGATGGCGAACGGGCAGATGGTGGGGCCGACGCTGGCCGGCGTCCACGACAGGAACAGCAGCAGCAGCGGGGGCGCCAGCAGGGGCGCCCACCGCTGCCGGGAGGCCTCGATCACCCGGGTCATCCGACCGGTAGGCCCTCGAACGGCCTGGGTAGGACGGAGGTCATGTCACGAGGCTCCGGCGAAGATGGCGAGGCCGCCGAGGGCGAAGATGCCGATCAGGAACAGGAGTCCGAGTGCCAGCATCACCGTGCCGATGATGCCCAGGATCTTGCCGGCGTTGGCGTTGGAGCGGTTCTCGGGCGGCCGCTGACCGGCGTCGATGGCGGCGATCTCCTTGACGGCGATCTGCCAGGCGAAGGGGCCGAGGATCTGGCACACCACGATCGACAGGATTCCCAGCACCAGCGCGGTGGTGGCCTGGCTCTGCTCGGGGTACATCTGATTGCCGGGTGGTGGTGTTGTCACGGATCCTCCAAGAGTGTCGTCCCGCCGGAAAGCTACCACCCGGAATGGCGAGTCGAGGCTCAGACCCGATGGACGACGTTGCCCCCCACCATCGTGAGGGCAACCCCGACCTCCCACAGGCGGCCGGTACGCTCGAACGGGTTGGCGTCCAACACCACCAGATCGGCCACCGACCCGGGTCGAAGCGTGCCCCGGTCGGCCTCCAGGTGGTTGACGTAGGCGGAACCGGCCGTGAAGGCCATCAGCCCGTCGGTGAGGGTCATCCGCTGTTCGGGGAGGAACGGCTCACTGGGGCGGTCTTCGGGGATGAGCCGCTCCACCGCCACCGAGATCTGGGCCATGACGTCGGCGGTCGACACCGACCAGTCGCTTCCCATCGCCAGGGTGGCGCCATGTCGCAGGAGGTCGCCGAACGGATACATGCGCGGCACCCGCTCCGGGCCGATGAAGGGGTTGGTCAGCTCCACCACCGAGTCCTCGTTGCACGCCCACAGCGGCTGGGCGTTGGCGGTCACGCCCAGGCGGCGGAAGCGGGGCAGGTCGGCGGGGTCGATGAGCTGGATGTGGGCGATGTGGTGTCGATTGTCGGACCAGTCGTTGGCCACCCGGGCGGCCTCGATGGCGTCGAGAGCGTTACGGACGGCGGCATCGCCGATGGCATGGAAGTGGCACTGGAACCCGAGGGCGTCGAGACGGGTGACGATCTCCTTGAGTGCCCCGGGGTCGATCATGTCGATCCCGTGGTTGTCGGTGGGGTGACCGTGGGTGTCGAGGTAGGGGTCGAGCAGCGCCCCGGTGAAGTTTTCGCACACGCCGTCGAGCATCAGCTTGATCGTCCCGGGCAGGTAGCCACCCTCGGGTTGGGAGCGCAGCTCGAGGTGGCGTTCGATCTGCTCCATCCCTTCGCCGCGTTCCCACCACAACGCAGCCCGCACCGCCGCCTTCAGGCGGCCGTCGGCGACGATGGCCCGGTAGGCGGCGTGGAGTTCGGGGACGACCCAGGCGTCCTGCCAGGCGGTCACGCCGTGCGAGAACAGGTACCGCTGGCCGGCGAGCAGGGCGTCCTGGTGGTCGGTCAGGGTGTTGGCGGGCATCACGTGATCGAGCATGTGCATCGCCCCCTCGTGGAGGGTGCCCTGAGGTGAGCCATCGGCGAGCCGTTCGATTCGGCCGTCGGCCGGGTCCGGGGTGGATGCGTCGATGCCCGCCGCCGCCAGGGCTGCGCTGTTGACCCAGGCCGAATGGCCGTCGGCCACACCGAGGTAGGCGGGCCGGTCGGGGACGATGGCGTCGAGCAGCTCCTTGGATGGACATCCCCGGTCGTACCAGGCGTAGCGCCAGCCCCCGCCCCGGACCCAGGCCTGGTCGGGGTTGGCGTCAGCGTACCGACCGATGGCGGCAGCGGCCTGCTCCGGCGTGGAGGTCGCCTGCAGGTTGCACCGCAACAGCTGCAACCCGCCCAGGGCCGGGTGGACGTGGGCGTCCTGGAAACCGGGAGCCAGCATCCGTCCGGCCAGGTCGATCACCTCGGTGTCGAGGCCCACCTGGTCGAGCACCTGGCGGTCGGATCCCACCGCCGAAATCGTGCCGCCGGTCACGGCGACCGCCCGCGCCCACGACCGGGCCTGGTCGGCTACGAACACGGCACCGTTGACGAAGGCGAAGTCTGCAGGCATGGCGTGGGTATACCATCCGGGGCGCCCTCACGGCGCCCCGGCTGGCGAGCTTCTCGGTCCCGCCGCAACCTTCGCCTCAGCCCTGGTCGACCGTCTCGAGCTCGGCGGATGGGGCTTCGATTGGAGTATGTCGTCTGCGGGACACCCGCTTGAGGATGCGCAGCCCGACCCAGATGGGCAGAGCGATCAAGGCCAGCACGGGGAGTGCAAACACCACCAGCCAGATTCCGGCATTGGCCATGGTCTGCAGTGCCTCGACGAGATCTCCGGTGGCGTTGCGCACCGTCACCAGCGGCGCCCAACCCTCCTCGACGATGGGTGTCGAGCTGGGGGAGGGGCTGATGGTCACGGTGATGGTCGACAGGCTGGCCTGGTTGTCGATGAGACGCCGGCGTCCTTCCAGCACCTCGATCTCGCCGCGCACCCGACTCACCTCGTTGAAGACGGTGAGAAGTTTCTGGGGGTCGGCGTCTGGCTGGGTCCGCACCTCGGCGAGCAGAGCCACCAACTCTGTCTCGAGGGCGGTCAGGTTGCGCAGTCTGGCCTCGATGTCGACGTACTCCTCGGTGACGTCCTGGCTCTGGATGCTCTCGTAGGCCACCTTCTCGGAGAGCTCACGGATGGCCGACAACGCCGTGTCCAGGTCCCCGGCGGGAACCCGGATGATGAGGGTCACGTACGGCTGCTCCTCGGCGCCCGACGGGGCGACCTCACTCGATGACACGTAGCCGCCGGAACGGTTCACCAGCCGTGTGATCTCCTCCATCGCCGCCCGGGTGTCGGTGACCTCGATCTCCATCTGACCGGTGCGGATGACCTTGCGGTCGACGACCGTCTGGTTGGTGAGCGCCTCGTCTGTCACCCCGAACTGCTCGGGTGCGGAGGGATCGCCCCCCGACGCGGCCACGGTCGCCTCGGTCGCCCCTGCGTCCAGGCTCTCGGCTTCCCCGGAGTCGCCACCGCAGGCCCCCAGGATCATCATCGACGCCAGCAGCGCCGCCACCCATCGCAGTTTCCGCATGATGTCGCTCCGTTGTTGCAGTGTCCACAGTCCTCACGGGAGACGGGACGATCGCTCGTGCCGCGCTCTCCCATTGGACGCATCATCGGACTCCACGGGTCCCGAGTACATGGGGGACGACCCTCACACCTCTGAGGGTCCGCGCCACGACGGTGCCCCCGCTGTTTCCTTCCCCCGGAGGGGCGTCAGGTCTGACGCGACCGCGGTGAACCCGCCCGCCATCGCGAGCAGCCCGCTTCGGCCGGAGGGGGCGTCCGGTCAGACGAGATCACCGTGTCAGCGGACGCCCCAGTCGTAGCTCTGCTTCTCGAGTCTCAGGTAGGTGAAGACCTCGCTCGACTGGACGCCGTCGAGGCTGCGGATGGTGTTGAGCGTGGCGAGGAAGTCCTCCGACGAGGTGGCCACGATCTCGGCGAGCAGGTCGAAGCGTCCGGTGGTGATGACCAGGTAGTCGACCTCCGGCATCTGGCGCATGTGCCGGGCGACGCCGTCGAGGTCGCCCGTGATGCGGAATCCCACCATGGCCTGGATGTCGAAGCCAAGCCGGGTGGGGTCGGTGACGGCCACGATCTGCATCACACCGGAGTCCATCAGGTGGAGAACCCGCTGACGGGCGGCGGCGGGAGACAGGCCGATGCGTGGCCCCAGATCGGCATAGGACATACGCCCGTCCTCCTGGAGGTGGCGGATAATGGCCTTGTCGGTCTCGTCGAGGGCCGGGCGCCCCCCGTTGAGCTGGATGGACCGCATGTCGGCAGTATCACTTGCCACAGCTCGAACGGCAAGCGATACTCCGGTCACACGGGTTATCCCTACAGCTTTCGAGACAAGATTGGCCGTGGTGCGATCGTTTCGATCGTCTTCGACGTGGGCCGGCCGGTCATCCGATCCGCGGTCCGGCGTGGAACGATGGGCGAGCCGGCTGCGATGAGTGTGGAGGTGTGACATGACGACCACAAGCGATCGGACGACCGCCATTCGGCTGCTGACCGAGATCCCGGGACCGAAGAGCGCCGCCATCGTCGCCCGGCGCGAGGCGGCCACTCCCAACGGCAACGCCAAGCTCACCCCCATTTCGATCGAGTCCGCCCACGGAGCCCTCGTCACCGACGTCGACGGAAACACCTTCATCGACATGGCCGGTGGCATCGGGGTGCTGGCGGTTGGCCACACTCCCCAGACCGTGGTCGACGCCATCAAGGAGCAGACCGACAAGCTCATCCACATGAGCGCCATCGTCTCGACCTACGAGCCGATGGTGGAAGCCGCCGAGATGCTCAACCACCTCGCCCCCGGCGACTTCGCCAAGAAGACCGTGTTCATGAACACCGGAGCAGAGGCGGTCGAGACCGCGGTCCACATCGCCCGCTCGTACACGAAGCGGCAGGGGATCGTGGTATTCGATGGCGGGTACCACGGTCGCACCAACATGACGATGGCGATGACCTCGAAGTTCAACCTGTTCAAGAAGGGGTTCGGGCCGTTTGCCCCCGAGATCTACCGTTTCCCGTTCCCCAACGTCTACCGCCGCCCGGCCGGACTCACCGAGGAACAGTTCATCGAGTGGCAGATCGACAATCTGTCGCACTGCTTCATGGCGATCGTCGACCCCAGCCATGTCGCTGCGATCGTGGTCGAGCCGGTGCAGGGTGAGGGCGGCTTCGTCCCCGCTCCCGCCGGCTGGCTGCGCAGGCTCCGGGAGATCGCCGATGAGCACGGCATCCTGCTCATCGCCGACGAGATCCAGTCGGGCATGGGCCGCACCGGCACCCTATGGGCGATCCAGCACTCGGGTGTCGTTCCCGACATGATCACCACGGCCAAGTCGCTCGGCGCCGGGATGCCGATCTCGGCGGTGGTGGGACGCTCCGAGGTGATGGACGCCCC
>JBHJOH010000099.1:0-12684 GCA_050329955.1 Acidimicrobiia bacterium
GACACCACCGTCACCACCACGGTCACGAAGACCACCACCACTTTTTCCTCCCGGGGAGTCAGCTGGGGCTGAGGCTCACCTCACACGAAGTCATCGATGGAGGCCGGCCCTGAGGGGTCGGCCTCCATCGCGTCCTACCCAGCAGCGAGCAGCTGGCAGAACGCAGAACCCAGAACGCGCAGTAGTCGTCGCTCGTCGCTCGCCTTTCGGCCCGCACCCGGTACCGTGCCCTGCATGCGTCGTGCCCTGCCGTTGATCGTGCTCGCCCTGCTGGTCGCCTCCTGCACCGATGAGGCGAGTGTGACCACCACCACCGACACCACGGCCACGCCACCGAGCACGGAGGCGACCACGACCACCACCACGGTGGTGCAGCCGCCTCCGGGAATCGAGGAGCTTCCGGCCGAGTTGCAGGTCGAGCTGGAGGCGCTTATCGCCGTAACCGAGGAGGTGCGGGGGCTCGAGTTCCTGGAGCCTCCCAAGATCAACGTGGTCAGTCCGGATGAGCTGGCACGGCTGGTCCGGGAGGACATCGCCGAGAACACCGAGGGTATCGACGTCGACCAGGCGCTCTACGAGCTGCTGGGTTTGATCGACGAGGGGACCCAACTCCTGGATCTGTACACGGACGTGTTGGGGGAGCAGGTGGCGGGCTTCTATGACTCCGAGACCAAGGAGATGGTGGTGCCGCTGCGTTCCGATGAGTTCGGGGCGCTGGAACGGAGCACGATCGTGCATGAGTTGGTGCACGCGTTGACCGATCAGCATTTCGACTTCGGCACCTACTACCAGATGCTGATCGACGAGGAGCGCTTCGACGAGGTGACCGCCTATCAGGCCGTGATCGAGGGGGATGCGGTGTTGACCGAGCTCACCTACCTGCGCGACCTTCCGGTGGAACAGCAGCGCGAGGTGATCGAGCAGTCGCTCGAGATCGACAGCTCCGCCCTCACCTCGGCGCCGCGCTTCCTGCAGGAGTCGCTCATCTTCCCCTACGTGCAGGGTCAGGTGTTCATGGATCGACTGTTCCGCCTGGAGGGTCAGGCGGGAATCGATGCGGCGTACGGCGCGCCGCCGGTGTCGAGCGAACAGATCATCACCCCGGAGGACTTTCGGCGCGACGAGCCGGTCGAGGTTGCCGCACCCCTGGTCGAGATCCCCGGGTATGCGGTCGAATACGAGAGTGTGTGGGGCGAGCTCAGCTTCGAGCTCATGTTCAACCAGGTGCTCGGCTCGCGCTCGGAGGCTGCCGAGGGCTGGGGTGGCGACCGGTACGTCGTCCTCTCCGACGGTGTCGAGGTTGCGATGGTGCTGTCGTACACAGGCGACGCCGAGGTCGACGCCGCCGAGCTCGAAGCGGCCCTGATCGAGTATCTGGCCGTGATCATCCAGGCCGAGCCCGACGGACAGACATTCGTGGGTGAGGACTACGGCCACGTCGCCCGTGACGGCAGCTCGCTCACCTTCGTGGTGGCGTCGGATCCTGCAGTCGGCGCCTCCATCGTGGAGGCCCTGACGGCTTCGTGAGCTTGCTGGTGTCCGACTCGCACAGTTCGGATCATCCGCGGGTCGAGCTGCATCCATCGGCGGCCGACACCCGATCCCCTTGGCACCGGGGACGGTCTTCGGTATAGGTGGACTCGATGCGTACGGAGCTTTCGGGGCTGTGATTCAAGGATCGATGAAAAGAAGGTGGGCCCTTCGACCCGTGGACCCATCGATCTGTCCACCTGTAGAGGTGGTGTTGCAGTGCCCGGGCTGGCGCTCCGGCCCGACGGCTCAGGCTCGGTCCTTCTCGCAACGGTGGAAGGGACTGCGGCCCGAGGCGGACGGGCGGTCGATGTTGTTCGCCACCCGTTCGGTCCATGGCCTCGGGTTGCGGCAGGGGTTGCGACTGGTGGCGCTCGATGCGGACCTGGTGGTGCTGGCCGTCAGCGTGCTCGAGCCGGCCAGGATCGTGTGGTTCCGTCGAGCGGTCTTCGTGCTGGAGATGCCCCTGGACCATCCTGCTCCTCCGCCAGGGGTGAGGCTGTCGATCAGCGCTCTCTAAGGTGGCGTCGTGGCCGGCACCCTGGTTCTGTGTTCAACTCCCATCGGCAATCTCGGCGACGTCTCGGATCGACTCCGGCAGGCGCTGGCATCCGCCGATGTGGTGTTCGCCGAGGACACCCGACGTGCCGGCACCCTGTTGCGGGCGCTCGGTGTCGCCACACCCGTCCGTAGCTACTTCGCCGGAAACGAGCGCCAGCGGGAGGACGAGCTCACCCGACGATTGGCGGAGGGCGCCACCGTGGCGCTCATCACCGATGCCGGTACCCCGGTGGTGAGCGATCCCGGCGCCCATGCCGTGACGGTTGCCCAGGAGGTGGGGGCGGTGGTGTCGATCATCCCGGGCCCGAGTGCGGTGACCGGGGCGGTGGCGGTCTCGGGGTTCACAGGCGACCGGTTCGTGTTCGAAGGCTTCCTACCGAAGAAGGCCAAGGATCGGACCGCCCGGCTGGCCGAGCTGGCCCCCGAGCAGCGCACCATCGTCATGTTCAGCGCCCCCCATCGACTGGTCGAGGACCTCGAGGATCTGGCGGCGGTGTTGGGACCGGCCCGGCGACTGTGCGTGGTCCGCGAGCTCACCAAGCTCCACGAGGAGATCGTGTGGATGTCGCTGGCGCGGGCGATCGAGGAGTGGACAGAGCGTGCCCCCCGCGGGGAGTTCACACTGGTGCTGGCCGGGGCGGCTCCACCCGATCCCGATCAGGACGCCGGGGTGGAACTGGCCCGCCGGTTGGTGGCGGAGGGGCTGTCGGCGTCGGCGGCGGCCCGGCAGGCAGCCGCCGAAACCGGGGCGGGTCGTCGGGCCATCTACGAGGCGTTACTGGAACAGTGAGCCGGCGTCCGGCCAACTCTCCGGCTAACTCAGGGCCAACTGGTTGCGGCAGGTCGTGCAGATGCCCTTCCCCATGAACGCCATCACGTGATCGCCTTCACCGCAGAAGATGCAGGTGCCCTCCATCTTCTTGAGGATGATGCTCGATCCCTCGATCGAGATGGACAGTTGGTCACCCTCGCGAATGTTGAACATGCGGCGAGTCTCTGCCGGGATGACGATCCTTCCGAGATCGTCGATCTTCCGTGCGATGCCCGATTCCATCTCTCGACACCCTTCTCTCACCGGGTGGCACCCTCAGGTCACCTTAACCCTCGGCGTTCCGACGTGTCGGCCAGCGCGCCTACATTGACGCCCGCATGGGTTGGGTCGATACGCATTGCCATCTGCAGCTCGACGGGAGGGTCCCGCAGGAGTTGATGGGCCGCGCCGAATCGGTCGACTGGATGATGGTGCCGGGGGTGGACGCGGCCTCGTCGGCGGCGGCCATCGCCCTCGCCGAGGCGCATCCCGACCGGCTGATTGCGTCGGCCGGACTGCACCCCCATGACGCCGAATTCTTCGACCAGCAGTGGCCGGCACTGGTCGATCTGATGGACCGGGCCAGAGCGGTGGGCGAGACCGGGCTGGACTACTACCGCAACCTGGCGCCGCCCGATGCGCAACGCCGGTCGTTCCAGGCCCACATCGACCTGGCGCAGGAACGGAGTTTTCCCATCATCGTCCACTGTCGCGACGCCTTCGCCGATGTGCACGAGATGATCGGATCTTCAGGAGCGGGCCACCTGTCGGTGCTGCACTGCTGGACGGGTGGGCCGAAGTGGACGAAGCGGTTCGTCGACCTGGGTGTGACATTTTCGTTCGCCGGCCCGGTAGCGTTCGAAACCGGCGAAACCGTGAGGTTGGGTGCCGCCCAGGTTCCCCCCGGTCGGGCCATGGTCGAGACCGACACCCCGTACCTGGCGCCACCACCGCACCGATCCGAGCAGAACGAGCCGGCCTGGGTGGCGCTGGTCGGTGCCGCCCTCGCCGAGGTGTGGGGCATGGATGTCGAAGCGGTGGCGGCATCGACGACTGCTCGGGCGGTGGCCGTGTTCGGCGCCCCCGGTTCATCATGAGCGCCCAGAGTCGCACCGAGGTCCGCCAGTTGCTCGAGCGCCACGGCGTTTCTCCGCGCAAGGCCCTCGGTCAGCACTTCCTGGCCGACCCCAACATCACCGCCAAGATCGTCGCCACCGCCGGAGTCGGACCTTCCGACCGCGTGGTCGAGATCGGCCCCGGTACCGGGACCCTCACGGTGGCGCTGGCGGAATCGGGTGCAACCGTGGTCGCCTTCGAAGTCGACGAGGGGCTTAGGGGCCTCCTCGACGAGGTGACCCGCCCCTTCCCGGGGGTGGAGGTTCGTTTCGCCGACGCCACCCGCATCGACCTTTCCGAGGAGCTGGCAGGCGACTACTGGGTGTTGGTAGCCAACCTGCCCTACAACGTCGGCACCCCATTGCTCCTCGACGTTGCCCGTCACGTTCCCAAGGTCAAGAGGATGGTGGTCATGGTCCAACTCGAGGTGGGCCGCAGACTCGCAGCCGACCCCGGAGGCAAGGAGTACGGCCTTCCTTCGGTGGTGGCTCAAATTCACGGCCGGGTGCGGGTGGCGTTCACGGTTCCCCCGCAGGTCTTCGTGCCGCCACCTCAGGTGGGCTCTGCCGTGGTGGTTCTCGACCGCATCCCGGCCGGTCCCGAGGCTGAAGCGGCGGTCGAGCTGGCGGCCGCCGGGTTCGGGCAACGTCGCAAGATGCTGCGTCGTTCGCTGGTCGGGTTGGTGCCTGACGCCGAGGAACTGCTCACGTCGGCCGACATCGATCCGTCATCCCGGGCCGAGGAACTCACCCCTACCGACTACCTGCGACTGGCCAGGGTCTGGCGTGGGTGAGCTCACCTATTCCGCCCCCGCCAAGATCAACTTCTCTCTCCTGCTGCGGCCGGTCGACGCCCGTGGCTACCACCCTCTCAGGTCGCTCACCCAGGCCCTGGAGTGGGGTGACACCGTGGAGTTCGACTCGGAGGACGAGGACCGCCTGGAGGTGGTGGGCTCCGACCTCCCCGACGATGGGTCGAACCTGGTGTGGAAGGCCATCTCGGCGGTGGGAGGCAAGCGCCCCCGGCTTGCCATCCGGTTGACGAAACGGATACCGGTGGCGGCCGGACTCGGAGGAGGAAGCTCCGATGCGGCCGCCGCGCTCCGGGCGATGCAGGAGTTGTGCCGGCTCCGTGACGAGGTGATCGTCGAAGCGGCGCCGAGGGTGGGAGCAGACGTCGCCTTCTTCCTCACCGGTGGCACCGCCTGGATGGAAGGCTACGGCGAGCGCATCACCCGTCTCGATCCGCTCCAGGGCTTTGCCGTGGCGATCGTGGTGCCGCCTTTCGAATTGCCCACACCCGAGGTGTACGGGCGGTGGGACCGTCTCGGGGGTCCGGAGGGCGAGGAGGTCTACGGTCGACGGCTGCCCCCGGCTTTGCGGAGCCTTGGGCCGATCAGGAACGATCTCACTCCCGCCGCCGTCGACCTGCGACCCGAGCTGGGGGACTGGATCCGGGACCTCTCGGAGATGTGGGGACGCCCGGTCATCCTCTCCGGGAGTGGTCCCAGCGTCTTCAGCTGGTTCTCCGACGAGGACGAGGCGGCGTCGGCGGTGGCAGAGGCACCTTCCGAAGCGCGCTGCGCGGTGGCGACGTCGATGTCGCCGGTAGGGGTCACCCGGCTCGACTGACCGGCCCGTCCTGCACGCGAGGTGTACAGACTGCACTCATGGGCAGCCCCAATCGCCATGGGGCTTCCTGTCGGCATGTAGGGCATCCGGGTCAAGGGCCAGGGTGGTGGGGCAACGAGGGATCGGTATGCTGAGCCGGCCACCTTGGGGGGTGGTGTAACTGGCAGCACGACGGATTTTGGTTCCGTCAGTACGGGTTCGAGCCCTGTCCCCCCAGCGCGAGGCCCCGGGTCGAGTCCCCGGGGTCGGATGCGGCCGCCGGACGACGCCGGCGGCAACCGCCGTCACCACGCCGATACAACATTCGCCCGACCGGGGCCATGCACCAGGGAGCACCATGAGTCACGTCGCCGTCGTTCTCGCCGCCGGGCAGGGAACCCGCATGAAATCGGAGTTGCCCAAGGTGCTCCATCGGGTGGCGGGCCGACCGATGATCCATTGGGTGGTCGGGGCGGTGCAGGCCACCGCACCGGAGCGGGTGATCGTGGTCGTCGGCCACGGCGCCGACGCGGTTGTCGCCGCTCTGCCCGACGGGATCGAGTGGTGTGTGCAGGAGGAGCGGCGCGGCACCGGCCACGCCACCCAGATCGCGCTGGCGTATGCCGGCGACATCGGGTCGCGGGCCGTGATGGTGCTTCCCGGCGACACACCCCTCATCACCGGTGAGGTGCTGGTCGACCTGGTGGACCGCCATCGCCGTGCCGGGGCCGGGGCCTCCATGCTTACCGCCGAGATCGCCGATCCCACCGGGTACGGCAGGGTCATCCGTCACGATGGTGCCGTGCGGGGCATCGTGGAGCACAAGGACGCCGACGAGCACCAGCTTCGGGTGCGTGAGATCAACGCCGGGATGTACATCTTCGACGGATCCACCCTGGTGGCGGACCTAGCCGGGTTGCGGGCCGAGAACGCCCAGGCCGAGCTGTACGTCACCGACGTGGTGGCGGCGGTGGTGGCGAGGGGCGAGCCGATCGAGGCGCTCGTGGTGAGCGAGGAACTGGTGGCCGGCATCAACACCCACGAGCAGTTGGCGGCGGCGAATGCGGTTGCTCGGCGCCGCATCACCGGGCGGCTCATGAACGAGGGTATCTCGGTGCTCGATCCCGAGCGGACCTACATCGATGCCGACGTCTCGATCGGGGAGGGCGCGGTGGTCTATCCCGGCTGCCATCTGGAGGGCTCCACCGTGATCGAGAGCGGAGCAGTGGTGGGGCCTGACGTGTTCGCCCTCGACACCCGCATCGGGACGGGGAGCAGGGTGTGGTATTCGGTGGTGCGTGGCGCCGACATCGGTCCCGACTGTGAGGTCGGTCCGTACACCACGCTCCGGCCAGGCACCGTCATGCGACGCTCCGCCAAGGCGGGTTCCTTCGTCGAGATCAAGAAGTCCACACTGGGGGAGGGAGCCAAGGTGCCGCACCTGTCATACATGGGCGACGCCACCATCGGCGCCAACGCCAACGTGGGGGCCGGCTCCATCACCTGCAACTACGACGGGTTTTCCAAGCACGAGACCCACATCGGAGCGGGAGCGTTCGTCGGGTCCGACACCATGCTGGTCGCCCCGGTCACCGTGGGGGACGGTGCGATCACGGGCGCCGGCTCGGTTATAACCCGGGATGTCGAGGCGGGATCGCTCGCCGTGGAACGCAGCGATCAGCGCTCGGTGCCGGGCTATGCGGCGCGAAGGGCTGAGCGCTACCGTGACGCCGAGGGCGAAACCAAGGAGCATTAGTGGACATCGTCAGTCGGAACCGGCTCATGTTGTTCTCGGGAGGGGCCAACATGGCGCTCGCCGAAGACGTGGCGGATCTGCTGGGCGTTCGGCTGGGTGATCTCCAGCGCTCGACATTCGCAAACGGTGAGATCTATGCCCGGCCCACCGAGAGCGTGCGGGGGGCCGACTGTTTCGTGATGCAGAGCCACTGCCAGCCGATCAACGACGCCATCATGGAGCAGCTCGTGATCATCGACGCCCTCCACCGTGCGTCGGCCCGACGCATCACCGCGGTGATGCCGTTCTACGGCTACTCCCGACAGGACAAGAAGGTGCTGCCGCGCGAGCCGATCACGGCCCGCCTCATCGGTGACCTCTTCATGAGCGCCGGCGCCGACCGGCTGGTATCTGTGGACCTCCACACCGGCCAGCTCCAGGGATTCATCTCCAAGCCGTTCGACCATCTCACCGCGCTCCCGATCATCACCGACTACCTGCGGTCCAGGATCGACGGTCCCACTGCCATCGTCTCGCCCGACGCCGGTGGCGTGAAGCGGGCCGAGAAGTACGCCCGTCGTCTCGATGGGAGCGTGGCGTTCGTCTACAAGCGGCGGGACCCCGACCACCACAACGTGTCGGAGGCGCTCGACATCTCGGGTGAGGTGGAAGGTCGACACGTCGTGATCGTCGATGACATGATCGACACCGCTGGAACCGTGGCCAACGCCGCCGAGATGATCCGCGACCGCGGTGCGCTCAGCGTCCGCATCGCCGCCACCCACGCCATCCTGTCGGGACCCGCCGTCGACCGGTTGAAGAACGCGCCGATCGAAGAGGTGATCGTCACCAACACGCTCCCAGTGAGCGAGGATGCCTGCCGGCTCGACAAGCTGCAGGTGCTGTCGATCGCCCCGATCGTCGCAGAAGCACTCCAGGCGATCTTCATGGATTCGAGCGTCTCGGAGATCTTCCTGGGCGACAACGTCTGAGCCCCTCCATGGATTCGATCGTCATCGAGTTCCGGACGGGGAACCTGCCGACCGTGGTCGACATCACCGACAAGGTTGCCGCCTTCTGTCGGGGAAGGGGTGACGGGCTGGTCAACGTGTTCGTCCCCCACGCCACCTGCGGCGTGGCGATGATCGAGACCGGAGCCGGATCCGACCACGACCTCCTCACCGCTCTCGACCACGTGCTACCCCGCGACGATCGGTGGATGCACCGGCACGGGGCACCGGGGCACGGCGCCGATCACGTGCTACCGGCGTTCATCTCGCCGAGCCTGTCGATCCCGGTGTTGGGAGGGTCGATGGCGTTGGGGAGCTGGCAATCGGTGACCCTGGTCGATCCCAACGTCGACAACCCGGTCCGCTCCGTTCGGCTCAGCTTCCTGGCGGGATGAAGCCGGCCGGGTCCGGCAGCGTGATCGTCTCGCCCGGCTGGATGAGGTCGGCGTCGCCGCTCCTCAATCGGGGAAGGTTCTCGTCGACGGTTGCCCGCCAGTAGGGAGCGACCTCGTGATCGGCAACAGCTCGTCCCGACACCGCCACCAGGCGGCGTTCTGCCAGCATCCACAGGTGATCGCCCGGAGCAGCCACCACCTCCACCGTGCCCGCCAGCCCTGCCACGTCCGTGATGGGCGGGGTTCCGTCGGGAGTCTTGAGCTGCCGGTGCGGCAGGGTGGCTGGGACGTCGTCGGGCCCGGTCACGGGGCGTTCGGCGAATGCCGGCGCCTGGGGGAGGTCATGGGATCGGGTATCGGGTTGTGGGGCGGGAAGGTCGATCGAGAGGCCCTGAACCAGTCGGGTCTCGGGCACGTAGGCGTGGGCCACCGGCTCCGCCGGGCGAGGCGCGGGGACCGGGGGATCGGTGGAGGCGATCAGCGGCGCCGCCATCACCCCCATGGCGATGGTTCCTGCCACCAGGCGGTCGGCCAGCCGCCTCACCACCGGGAAGGTGAACGGTGCGACCCGGGTGATCAGGCGTTCGCTACCCGTGAACACGGCCGTCAGGTAGGCGAGGGTTCCGGCCACAGACCAGTAGGCAACGGCCAACGCCGCCAACCGAACCAGCGCCGAGACCGCATCGGTGAGCGAGCTGGTGGCGAGCCAGCCCGAAAGGTCCGCCCAGTCGATCTGGAACCACGGGCGGTCGGCCAGTCCGTGCAGGAAACGGATGGCAACCATCGGCAACACCACCACCGTGGCCACCCCTGCCAGCGCCCGTAGTCGACTCATGGCTGGGAACCTACGGCAGCGCGGAGCCGGGGGGAAGGGGATCGTTCCCGAAGTGCTCTACGATGCAGAGCCCAGCCGAGCCAGGAGACCATCGTGAACGTTCGCATCGGAATCGCCGAGACCAGCAAGGTGGTCGAGCTCGACGTCGAAGACCCGGCCGCTTTCGAAGCATCCCTCGAGGCTGCCTTCAGCGCCGACACCGCCCTGCTGTGGTTCGAGGACGCCAAGAAGCGTCGCATCGGCATCCCCCGTGACCGCTTCGGGTTCGTCGAGATCGACCAGAGCGGCAACCGTCAGGCGGTTGGGTTCGCCGGAAGCTGACCCCCGGTGACTGTCACAACGCGTTGAAGGGGCCGGTTTCCCGGCCCCTTCATACGTTTGACGTTCCGATTGCTCAGAGCGCCCGGCGGCGCCGTTCGGCGAGCCAGCGCTTGCGGAGCCGACGGCGCTCGTCCTCGGCATATCCACCCCACACGCCCGCTTCCTGATTGGACTCAAGGGCGTACTGGAGGCAGTCATCCTGGACGGCGCATTCGCCGCAGATCTGCTTGGCGGCGCTGATCTGGTCGATGGCGGGCCCGGTGGACCCGATCGGAAAGAACAGCGTTGGGTCGGAATCGCGGCATGCGGACAACTCTCGCCAATCCGTGGCGATGGTGATGCCCTGGGCGGCGATTTGTACGGCGTTGCTGGTCAAGGTGGCCGGTCTGGCCGCGGTCGACTGTTTACTCATGGTGTTTTCCCTCGCGGAGGGTTGCGGACGGTTTGTTCCACTTTTCACGAGCTGGCTCGCGCCAGAACTCGGTCTGATCAGTGCTTGCGATTGCGAACGGTAATGTTGTCGCAACGTCGACGCAATGGATTCTTGATGTTTTTTCCCGGAGATCGTCTCCAGGTCGTAGGTCATCGCGGCTACCCGGCAAGATTTCCGGACAACACAATGGCCGGGATGGCGTTGGCGTTCGGGGCGGTCGGCATGGTCGAGACCGACATCCGCCGGACCGGCGACGGGCACCTGGTGCTGTCGCATGACCCGCACCTGGGCGGTCATGTGGTGTGTGAGACGTCGTGGGAGCGGCTGCGAACACTGGATCTGGGCGCCGGTCAGCGTCCCATCCTGCTCGACGAGGCATTGGCGGCGTTCCCGGACCGGGCGTTCAATCTCGAAGTCAAGAACTGGCCCGGCGACCCCGGCTTCGAGGAGGACGGTGCCCTCGCCATCGAGGTGGCGGGGGTGAGCAGGCCGGGGGACCTGTTGTCGTCGTTCTACTGGCCGACGATGGACGCAGTCCGTTCCACCCACCCGGGGGTTGCCACCGGACTGCTGCTCGAGGGCGGCGTTTCCCTCGAGGACGCCATCGAGTGGGCCACCCGGCTCGGGCACGTGGCGGTGATCCCTGAATGGCCCATGCTCACCGGGCCCGATGGAGTCGCACTGGTGAAATCGGCGCATGAGGTGGGGGTGGGGGTGGCAACATGGACCGTCAACGACGTTCAGGTGGCGCTCCAGCTCGCCCGGATCGGGGTGGACGCCATCATCACCAACGATCCCGGCCTGATGGTGGCTGCCATCGAGCGATCCACCCAGGAGGATGCATGACGATCGACGAACGGTTCAAGGCCGAACTCAAGGATGCGATGCGGGCAGGCGACCGCCCCCGGCTCGACACGATCCGGATGGTCACCTCCGAGATCCTGCTGGCGAAGTCGGCACCCGGATTCACCGGTGAGGTAGACGACGCGCTTTACCTCAAGGTGATCGCCGCCCAGGTCAAGAAGGACGAGAAGTCGATCGAAGAGTATGGCGGGCTGGGGGAGCGGGGCCAGGCGATGGTGGACAAGTACACCGCCGAAGTCGCCTACCTCTCGAAGTGGCTGCCCACCCGTATGGGGGAGGAAGAGACCCTGGCTCTCATCGAGTCGGCCATCGCCGAGTTGGGCGTGGAACGCGACCCCAAGTCTTCGGGACGGATCATCGGCCACATCATGAAGAGTCACAAGGACGAGGTCGACGGCGGGCTGGTGAACCGGTTGGTTCGTTCGGCCCTCGAAGGCTGAGGTGACCCTCCCACGGTACGAGCCGATGCTCGCCACCCCGTGGCCGGAACCCTTCGACCACCCCGACTGGCTCTTCGAGGTGAAGTGGGACGGGGTGAGGGTGATCGCCGCCGTCGATGGATCCACCGTGACGCTGCGGTCCCGTCGGGGCCTGGACATGACCGGCACCTATCCCGAGCTCACCGGTTTCCGATGTGACCGACCGACCGTGATCGACGGCGAGGTGGTGGCGCTCGACGACGAAGGCCGGCCTTCGTTCTCGCTCCTCCAGCAACGGATGAACACCTCGGGCGGCAGAGCACGGACGATGGTCGACAGGGTGCCCGTCACCCTGATGGCCTTCGATCTGCTCCATCATGGATCGTCGACCATCGATCTGCCGCTGGAGGAGCGTCGCGACCGGCTCGACCAGGTACTGCCCGCAGGAATGGTCCGGTCGGACGCAACCCGCGGTGAAGGGCGCGCACTCCATGAGGCGGTGGTCGCCAGCGGGCTCGAGGGGATAGTGGCCAAACGCAGCGGCTCGCCCTACCGCCCCGGCGTGCGCTCGCCGGACTGGCGCAAGGTGGTGCACCGACGGTCTGGACGATTCGTCGTGGGCGGCTACCTGCCGGGAGAGGGCGCCCGGTCATCCAGCTTCGCCTCGCTGCTGCTGGGGCTGTTCGACGGGGATCACCTCAGGTTCGTGGGCGCCGCCGGGTCGGGTTTCGACCATGCCAGCCTCGGTCACATTCGCACTGCTCTCGATCAGATGCAGACGCCGTCGTCACCGTTCTTCCTCGACGGCGGCATTCCGCGCACGGCCCGTTACGTCGAGCCGGCGCTGGTTGCGGTTGTGGAGTACCGCGAGTGGACCCATGAGAGGCACCTGCGCGCCCCGGTGTTCAAGGGTTTCACGGCGGATCCGGGGGACGTGGGGACCTGGCAGGAGGAAGGACCCGACGCCGGCTGAGCTCCCGGCTACCCAGCCCGCTTCTGTTTGGTCGCCTCGACCGAGGCCTTGAGTGCCTCGAGCAGGTCGAC
>JBHJOH010000100.1:0-17731 GCA_050329955.1 Acidimicrobiia bacterium
CATGCGGGTACTGCCCCCGCTGGTCTACGTCGCTCGCGAAGTGGTCGCCGAGGTCGAACTGCACGGGACCGTCATGCCGGTGGGAGCGGAGGTCCGCCTGGCGATCGGCTCCGCCAACCGCGACGAGCGGGTGTACGACGCTCCGGACGATTTCCGCCTCGATCGTGCCGATCTGCACGTCGAGCACCGTTCCGCCCCCACCGTCGACGGCCGCACTGCCCACCTGGCCTTCGGGGCGGGCCCACACTTCTGTGTCGGGTACCAACTCGCCCGGTTGGAGACGATCACCGTCTCGAACCTGCTGCTCGACCGGTTGCCAGGAATTCGGTTGGTCGAGCCATCGGCACCGGTCGTTGACGGCCCCACACGCTCTGTGGGCAAGCTGGTCGTATCTGGGTCGCCGGCTCGCTGACGGGTCGATCGGTCTTGGGAGGGCACACAAACGTCTCCCACGGGGGAGGAGCCGTTTGATGGCATGCAGGAGGTCAGGGGTTCAAATCCCCTCAGCTCCACCCCACGAATGAAATCCCCCTGCAGAATGCAGGGGGGTTTCTCGTTGCTCGACTCCTCAGCCGGACCACGATCGGCGGAAGGCCGCGCCCCGGAACGGCCCGATAGGATGGCCCCGGCCTCACCGGATGGCGTCGATGGCACGGAGCAACCGGTCGGCCGAATCGACGGTGGCGCCGTAGCCCATCATGCCGATCCGCCACACCTTGCCGGCGAGGGCACCGAGCCCGCCTCCGACCTCGATCCCATGCTCGAACAGGAGCCGGTTGCGAGCGGTGGCGTCGTCGATGTCGTCGGGCAGGATCGCCGACGTCAGCTGCGACAGGCGAATGTCGGGAGCGGCCAACATCCCGAATCCGCGTTCCATCATGCCCTGCTGCAGGTGGTCTCCGACCTGGCGGTGGCGGTCCCAGCGCTGTTCCAGGCCCTCTTCCAACACCACCCGCAAGCCCTCGTGGAGACCGTAGATCATCGAGATCGGTGCCGTGTGGTGGTAGGCCCGCGAGGTGGCGTCGTCGTCCCAGTAGGCCGAGAGCAGCGTGGTGTCGAGGTACCAGGATCGGACCGATTCCGTGCGGCTCCTGATGGCTTCCACCGCCCGGGTGTTGAACGTGATGGGGGCCAGACCGGGCGGCACCGACAGGCACTTCTGCGTTCCCGAATAGGCGATGTCGATGCCCCAGCCGTCGACATCCAGCCGGCAGCCGGCCAGCCCCGTGACCGAGTCGACCAGCAGGAACGGCTCGTCACCGATCGCCGCCCTCAGGCCCTCCAGCGGCTGGCGTACCCCGGTCGAGGTCTCGGCGTGGACGATGCCGACCACCTTGGGGTTGCGCTCGGCGACCACCGCAGCCAGCTGATCGATCGGCACCGCCATGCCCCAGTCGGCATCCACCCGGGTCACGACGGCGCCGGCCCGCCGGGCCTCTTCCGCCATGCGGTTCCCGAACACTCCGTTGACGCCGACGACGATCTCGTCACCCGGCTCGAGGATGTTGAAGACGGCCGCTTCCATGCCGGCGGAGCCGGTTCCCGACACGGGGAACGTCATCCGGTTCGAGGTGCGGAACACCTCGCGCAGCCCCTGGCTGACGTCGTCCATGATCTCGAGGAACGTGGGGTCGAGATGGCCGAGGACCGGGCGTGACAACGCCTCGAGCACTCTCGGGTCCACCGGGGAAGGACCCGGTCCGAGCAGCAGTCGTGTCAATGATTCGTGGGTGAACGCTCGCATGGCTGAGAACCTATCAGCCAGGGTGCCCAGATCGAGAACCGGCGGCTCCCGTTTGCCGACCGTCGGCGTGGGTTACCGTCCCGCCGCCGAGAACCCGCTGCTCGGGGATATCGGATTTGTGGTGCTTGGAGTGCTGCTGATCACGGGCGGTCTGTGGTCGGCCCGCTCATCGATGGCCATGACGGGATCCGGGTTGGAACCGGAGACCGGGGGGTAAGAGGCAACCAGTCGGCAAAAGCACGCCGACCCAAGGAGGACGGATATGTTCATCGTTTGGTGGCTCATCGTGGGTCTCATCGCCGGGGCGCTGGCTCGGTTGTTGGTTCCCGGCAATGATCCGATGGGATGGGGTGGCACCCTGGTCCTCGGACTGGTCGGATCCCTCGTTGGAGGGTTCCTCGGCAACCTCATCTTCGGTGCAGAGTTCGAGGTGTCGGCGGCTGGCATCATCGGAGCGACGATCGGCGCTGTCATCGCGCTCCTGGTGTACCGGGCGAGCAGGTCGTCGAGCCGGGTTTGAGCGGCTGACTCTCAGGAAGTCGAAGGTTGGCCCCCGGCCTCACGGCGGGGGGCCAACTCTTGAACCGGGTCGCCGGTGGGATCAGCGCGTTCAGGTGGTGAGGGCGCTACCCCGAATGCGGGGATACCGCAGCTCGCGGTGGGCATAGCAGTGCGGAGACTGGTTGTACCGGTTGAGCAGCGTGATGCACCCGGGACTCTGACAGGTGCGCTCATTGGTGACGGTCTTGGGTCGACGACCGCTGGTCGGCATGCTCCGAACCCGGATGATGTCGTGCTCTCGACGATCCATGATCTCGCTCCTCTTCTCGGCAAAGCGCCAGGCGGTACGGTCCGCGCTGGCGGCCTACCCAGAGGGCTGGTTCGACAAACCGGTTGGCCCGGTGCCCCCCGCTGGGCTCCCCGTGATGACGTCCCGGATACCGATCTCACCGAGGGCAGCACCGATCTGCTCTACAGCCCCTTCGCGAAGCCGAACCGCAGCGCGGTCCGAGTCCAGGGCGAGGGGGCGCAGGGCCTCGAGGTGGGCGTCGGTCACGTCGTCCAGCTCGGTGAGGTCGACGACGATCCGCATGGCCTCGCAGTCGGTGAGTTCGCGTGCAACGGCACGGGCCAGAACCTCGGGGTCGTCGCGCTCGATGATGACCTCGTGGACCGCTCCGATCACGTGATGGGTGTATCCGTCGGCGCTGTAGTCATCCGTCATGCCTTTCCCGATACCCAACCCGGGATCGATGCAAAACCGCCTCGACTGCAGGTTCGGTCGCCGCCTTCTAGCCCCAGCACTCGTCCCTCCGGGTGAGGGGCAGGTTTGAGACCGCACAACGCTGGGGTAGCTGTGCGGGTCTTCTACAGAGGGGCAGACCATGCCGATCCTGTTTCCACTCATCCGCTTCCTCGCCCCATCCAGGGTGTGGGCACGGTCGGGGGTACGCCGATGACGGTCCCGCAAGTCAGCACGAGCATCGCCGCCACCCTCGACGCTCCCGGCGCGGTTCGGTCGTGGCTCAGCGAGTCCCTCGATCTGCCCAGCCGGTCCGGGGCTGAACTACGCCTGGTGGCGAGCGAGCTCGTCACACACGTCATCCGCGATCGGAACGGAGCCGGAGGTCTGCTCGAGGTGGCGGTCGCACCCGTGCTCGGTGCCATCGAGGTACGTGTGTCCCGCGATGGCGAGGTGACAGGGTCCAACGGTCAGGGCATCGATGAGGACCTGACCGTGCTGCTGCTCGACTGGGTGGCGCAGCGGTGGGGGGAACGGATGGAAGGTGACCGTGCGGTCGCTTGGGCGGAGCTGAGGCGCCCCGGCGCCCGCGGCGATCTGTCTGCTGCTTCGGATGAGGAACTGTTGACCCGCATTCCGATCGACGCCGACGCCCGTGCCGAGGTGGTGCGCCGCTTCTGGCCGATGGCCCAGCAGATTTCGGCCCGCTACCGCGGTTCGGGCAGCGACGCCGAGGATCTGGAGCAGGTGGCAGGTGTGGCGCTGATGAAGGCGATGAACCGGTTCGATCCGGAGGCGGGCCGTTTCGAACACTATGCCGCCGCCACCATCTCCGGAGAGTTGAAGCGACATCTGCGGGACCGTTGCTGGTCGGTGCGCGTGCCACGGGGTCTTCAGGAGTCGGTCCTCGAGGTGAGCCGGGTGAGTCGCGAATTGTCCCAACAGCTCGGACGTACGCCCGACGCCGACGACATCGCCCGCGAAACCGGATGGGAGAAGCCGGCGGTGCTCGACGCTATTCAGGCCGGTGGGGCCTTCCGGTCGTCGTCGCTGGACGCTCCCCGCAGCACCGACTCGGATGCAACCATCATGGACACGCTCGGTGGGCTGGACGCCAATCTCGATCTGGCCGAGCAGTGGCATGCGATTGCGCCGGCGCTCGAACGACTGCCCGAGCGGGAGCGAAGCATTTTGCATCTCCGCTTCTACCAAGACCTCACCCAAAGTGAGATCGCCGAGATCGTCGGCGTATCCCAGATGCACGTCTCGAGGCTCCTCAACCGGGCGCTCGAGAAGCTCCGGGTGCTGGCGGGGTGACGGTTTCTCTGTGGCGCTTGCCGGGTAGGACCGAAGGAGCGAGGGGAGTGTCGGTCACATGACCGCAGGAAACGCACCACCGTGAAAGGAAGCGACACGATGACACCAATGGTTCTGTCCGCATCGACCCTGCAGGGCGACGATGTCGTGAATCCGGGAGGAGAGAAGCTCGGAAAGCTGAAGGAGGTGATGATCGACATCACCACCGGCAACGTCGGCTACGCGGTCCTTTCGAGGGGCGGGGTCATGGGAATGGGGGAGAAGCTCTTCGCCGTCCCGTGGTCGATCATGACGGTCGACGGGGATAACGAGCAGATCGTGCTCGATGTCACCGAAGAGTTTCTCGACGGTGCACCCGGATTCGATCCCGACCACTGGCCCGAGTTCTCGAGCCCTGCATGGGGTGAGGACATCCATCGTCACTACGGGATCGAGCCGTACTGGAGCACCGACTCCGACGATACCACCCTTCCTCCACTCACATAACTGACGACAAGGTACGGCCCGATCGGGTGCCGGAAGGTAGAACGCAGAACGCCCGGAAGGTACAACGTAGAACGTACAACGTAGAACGTACCGGACCGGACCGGACCGGCTCCAAACGGCTTGTGGGAGCGCAAGGCTCGTCGCTCCCACCTTTTGCACAATGTGCAGAACGCACGCGTTTCACCCACCTTTTGCACAATGTGCAAAAGGTGATCGCCGCTCGCGTTCCTCCGTGTTGCGTGTTGCGTGTTGCGTCGGACGTTCCGAGCCAGCAGCCAGCAGCCGATTCGCGCCCGTCGCACGCTGAGATCAGATCCGGGTTTGGTCGTTGGCTGAACCGGGGATACCTAGCCAGGCGCCGTCAGGCGCCGTTAGGAGATGACGATATGAAGATGAGGAAGAACGCCCTTCTCGCCGCTGCGATCGCAGCAACGCTCATGCTGGGCGCATGTGCGGACGGAGTCGAGGACGACGGGGTCGGCGACGACACCGGCGATGGGGTCACGCAGACCACGTTGGTGCCTGACACGTTCCCGGACGCGGAGACAACCGTCACCACCCCGGGTGGCTGATCGGATACGGGGGGCCGCTGGGCGGCCCCCCCGTATCCGATCAGTTGGAAAGGACCACCACTGTGAAATGCCAACATCCCGCCTGTTCGTGTGACGTCGTCACGCCCGACGGATTCTGTGATCCGACCTGTATGCAGGGCATGGAACAGCCGGAAGTGTGCGGCTGCCCGCACCCCGAGTGCGTCGGCCCACGTGAGCCGCTGGTGTGACGGCCATCGACGGCACATTTGGATCCCGTCTCAACGATGACGGGATCGACTTTGCCCGGGAGTCCGTGTTCCTGGCGGAACGTCTCTCTCCCCGGGTGGTCGCCCCGGCAGAAGATCGGAGCAGGGCCGATAGACGAGCCTCGAGGGCTGGCGGCCACGTCGGCCGCGCCTTCTTCGTGGCCTACGTCGTGAGATCTCCTCGACCCGGCGGTTGTTCCGCCGACAGGTGGAGGCGTGACCGAACGAGCGGCTATCCAGTTGAGACGCGTGGCGATGGCGTGTTTGGTGGCCATCGTCCTCATGGTCGCCGCCGATCTGGCGCCCGCTTCGGGTGCGGTTGTCCCGGTGTGCGACTCGGAGTTTTTGACCCTCTCGCACCCGGTGTGCGCCCAGCGGGTCGTCGACGGGCTCGGTGAGATCGTCGATCTGACGGTCACGGACTCGGGTGACATCCACGTCCTGGGAGCCGACGGAACCATCGCTGCGGTGCGGCCCGGTGCCGAGGTGGAAACCGCCCACTTCCAGCTTCCCGGGGCGCTCTTGCTCGAAGCCGGCTACCGGAGCCTGCTGGTCGGCACCCACGACGGTGTCAGCCGTCACCGCTTCGCCCGGGGCGAGCTGGTCCCCGAGGTCGAAGGAGAACAGGTGGTGGCTGACCGACCCTCGTCCCTGGCACTGGCCCGGCTCGGGCGGCTCTTCGTGGCGACGTCGGCGGCAGACTGCGACGGGAGTTGTGACGAAGTCCGGGTGTTCGATGCCCTCGATGCCTCGCCGGCGGCAGGCAGACAGATCCTGCCCACCGATGGACGGGTGCTCGCCCTCGACGCCATGGCGGGCCGTGACCTGGTGTTGGGGTTGGTGGCATCTGAAGGTCGCACCGTGTTGACGTCGATCGGTGACCACCACGGAGGCTGTGTGACGGAAGAGTGCGTGTCCGCCACCGTCCCGATCGCTGGCGACCACAGCAGCATGGTGATCGTGCCGGGCGACGAACTCGGATTCGACGAGCAGATCGCACTTGTGGCGTCCGGGCACGAGGTGTGGAGCGTGTTCTTCGAGGGTGGCGGGGCGGTATCGGTCGAGTTGTTGGTGGCGTCGCCGGGAGCGGCTTTCCAGGTCGCTTCAAGCCCGGAGGGCGAAACCTACGTTGCGGATGCTTCCGGCGGCATCGTCTGGCGGTTGTGGGCCGAGCGCTGAACCTCAGCCGACGGCGCCGGGAGCGGCGGGTTCACTTCGGCCGGAGGTTGGTGCGCCCCACAGGGTGATGGCGAGGGCCAGTGTGCCCGCTACCGCGAAACCGATCGCCAGCGGCGTGATCGTGTCGCCCATGGAACGGTCGATCACCGCCCCGATCACGGCGCCGACTGCGGTCGAGATGGTCCCGATCACCGCCGAGGCGATTCCGGCGATGGCGCCCATCGGCTGCATCGCCGCAGTGTTCAGGTTGGGGAAGACCAGGGCGTGGAGGGCCAGCAGCGGCGCGACGCCGAGCATGTAGACCGCCACCCCGGGAACTCCGCCCCACACGATCGATGCCGCTGCCATCGCCCATGCCCAGCCGACGTACGCCCACAGACCGCCTGTGGCCATCCGGGTGGTTCCGAAGCGGCGCACCACGCTGCCGTTGGCCACCATGGCCGTACCCATCACCGCAGCCAAACCACCGAAGATGAGGGGGAACATGTCGGGTCGACCGATGATGCCCCCGACGATCAACTCCGAGGAGGCGAGGTACGAGCTGAAGACCCCGAACAGCAGCGTCAGACCCACCGTGTAGGCCATGGTGGATCGATTGGTCAGGACGATTCGGCCCGCCTCGACGAAGGTCGCGAAGCGGAGGTCCCGACGGTGGGCGGGATCGAGCGTTTCGGGTAGTCGTCGGGTCCACAGCAACAAGCCGAGGGCGAAGATCACGCACACGCCGAACACCCAGTGCCAGTTCGACACGGCGAGCACGGCGGCGCCCAGGGTGGGCGCCACCACCGGCACCAGTACGAACACCGCCATGATGAACGACATCGCCTGGGCCATGCGGTCGCCCTCGAACAGGTCCCGCACCACCGCCACCGCCACCACACGAGGGCCGGACGCCGCGAAACCCCATACGAAGCGGGCGGCCAACAGGATGTTGAGCGTGGGTGAGACGGCTGCCGCGGTGGCGGCGACCACGTACAGCCACAGACCGATGTGGAGGGCGCGCCGACGGCCGTAGCGATCGGAGATGACGCCGAACACCAACTGGCCGACCGCCATACCCACGAAGTAGGCGGTGACGATCCGAGCCGTTGCCGTGGAGTCCTCGGGAAGCCCGAAGCTCTCGCGGATGGCGCCGAAGGCGGGGAGCATGAGGTCGATGCCGAGAGCTCCGGTGGCCATGATCATCGCCACCATCACCGTCAGTTCGACACGTTTGGGTGGGTCGACCGGTGGCACCCCGCCATGCTAAGTCCTGGAAAAGGGCAGGACGCAGAGGGACTCGTGGCCCCTCAGTACCTCAAGTCGGAGGCCCGCAGGCCGATGATGAGATGTGGTCCAGACGAGGTCATCGATCGGGGTGGGGAGGTCGCGTGCGACCATCCTGGTGCTGGGCGTGGCGCTGACCGTGTTGTCGGTCATCTCGTTGGGGATGCTGCGGGCCGAGACCCTCACCGCCGAGCTCGATGCCGCCGGCTCAGATCTCATTGCCTCCGCCCAGGCGGGGGTGGGGACGGCCGTCGAGCGAACCAGATCGCTCGCCGCGCTGTTCGAGGCCTCGAGCGAGGTCACGCCCGACGAGTTCTCCCGCTACGGACGGACTCTGGGGCCCGGTGTGGGCATCGTCGAGATCGGCTTCCAGGACCTTTCCGGCAGTGAGCCGCTCCGCTTCGGTTACGGCGACGCCGAACTCGGAAACCTGTCGCTGCTGTCGATGCCCGACCTTGATGAGGTGATCGCCGGATTCGACGGCTCCCGGGAGCCGGTCCTGCTCGGCATGGCCGATGGTTCGAGAGCTGTGGTGGTGGTGGCGCCGGCGGTCGCCGGTGACACAGGCGAAATCGGAGGGTTGGTGTACACCGTCGCCGAGCTGTCTGCGCTCGCCGCCGGACCCTCCGAAGGTCTCAGCCACTCCTTCGGAGAACTGAATGGCGCCACACTGGCGGCCCCGACGGCGGTTGCCGAGGAGCGCCTGTGGCGGGCGGTTGCGGTGGTGGCCGAACGGCCCTGGGTCTTCGAGGTTGCCCGAACCGCACCCCCCACGCTGGATGTCTCGCTGCTCCTGGTTGCCCTGTTCGGTCTGGTCGGTTCGGTTCTGGCCGCCTCGCGTATCGCGCTCCGGGAGGAGAAGGTCGCCACCGAGTTCGCCCTCGATGCCCTCAGGCGCGCCACCGCCGACAAGGACCGGTTCATGGCCTCGGTTTCACACGAGCTACGCACCCCGCTCACCTCGGTGGTGGGTCTCTCCTCGATTCTGGAAGCGTCGTGGCGGGACATGGACGAGTCCGAGGTGCAGAAGATGATCACCGACGTCCATCATGAGGGTCGCGAGCTGGCCGACCTCGTCGAGGACCTTCTCACCATCGGCCGTGTCGAGTCCGGGGTGCTCACCTATCGGCCCACCATGATCGATCTCGACGTCGAGATCGGGCGGGTGGTGGACCGGATCATGATTCCCCGCCACGTACGGGTTGCGGTCACGGATTCGCTCGGCTCGGCTCGCGCCGATGCGCTGCGCGTCCGTCAGATCATTCGCAACCTGCTGGCGAACGCAGCCCGGCACGCCCAATCGGTGATCACCATCACCCCGGTCGAGTGCCCTGGCACAGTCGGGGTTCGTATCTCCAACGACGGCCCCGGCATTCCCCGCGACCAGGCAGAACGATTGTTCCAGGCCTACCAGGCCGGGTTGCGAGCCGGGCAACCGGGTTCCATCGGACTGGGGCTCTACGTCTCGCGCCAGCTGGCCCGAGGCATGGGTGGTGAGCTCGGATTCGTCCCGGAGGGTCAGCTCGTCGTCTTCGAGCTCACCCTGCCAACGCCGGAGACGGCGATGCTGCGTCGGGCTGGCTCTACCGTCGACGGTTCCCGATCCGAAGGAATTGCCTCCTAGACCTTCCCCGTAGACTGGGTTCATGACATCGCGCGAGGATCGTCTGGTCCGGGTGCTCGTGAGCATGGCCGACACCCTCGTCTCGGATTTCGATCCGGTCGACCTGTTCGACCAGATCCTCGAACAGCGCCTGAAGTCCCACGCATTCGCCAGCGGACTCAGCGGGCAGCCGGGGAGGATCGTCTATCGACTTCCTGACGTCGAGTTCATGGATCTCGGCGGCCTCGATGCCCTGTTCGCTGCCGCCGATCAGCACCACGCCGGCACGATCACGATCCGGGAACCGTCGCCTCCGGTGCGCCGCCTCCTCGAACTGGTCGATCTGGACTCGATGATCGAAGGTCGGATCGGCTCGGTTCCCGGGATCTCGATGAGTCATGAGGCCGCAGCTGCCGGTCGTCCTGTTGACTCGGCTATCCGTACGAGTAGAACCCTCGTCCCGTCTTGCGGCCCAGCAGGCCCGCCTCGACCATGCGGGTCAGCAATGGGGGAGAGGCGTACAGCGGTTCCTTGTACTCGTCGAACAGCACGTCGGCGACCAGCTTCATGGTGTCGAGCCCGATGAAGTCGCACAGCGTGAGCGGACCCATCGGGTGGTTGGCTCCCAGTTTCATGCCGGTGTCGATGTCCTCGGCGGTGGCCACCCCCGCCTCGAACATGCGGATGGCGCCGAGCAGGTAGGGGACGAGCAGCATGTTGACCACGAATCCGCCGCGATCCTTGGCCCTGATCACCGTCTTGCCCAGCACTCCGGTGGCATAGCTCTCCGCCCGGGTTGCCACCGCGGGATCGGAACGCACCGTGGTCACCAGCTCCATCAACGCCATCACCGGCACGGGATTGAAGAAGTGCATGCCAACGACGTGATCGGGTCGCCCGGTCACCGCCGCCAGTCGGGTGATCGGGATGGACGAGGTGTTGGAAGCCAGGATGGCGTCGGGTGAGGTGACGGCGGCGTCGAGGGCCCGAAAGATGTCGAGTTTGAGGGCCTCGTCCTCTGTCACGGCTTCGATCACGAGCTCACGGTCGGCCATGTCGGCCAGCTCGGTGGTGTAGTCGAGTCGGGTCAGGGTGGCATCCCGATCGGCCTCGGACAGCTTGCCCCGCTCGACCGCTTTGGCGAGCGAGCCGGCGATCCGAGCCTGCGCCTTCTCGGCCAGCTCGGCGTTCACTTCCCGGACCAGCACGTTGCTCCCCGCCTTGGCCGCCACTTCGGCGATGCCCGCACCCATCTGGCCTCCGCCGACCACGCCGACACGCTGGATCATCTCAGTCCTCCCGGTACTCGTGACGGCCATGATGCCACCCTGGCCGGCCGGCGTCAGCGACGCTTGCGGCGCATCAGCCGTTGCAGCGTCTCGGAGTCCGAGGCGGTCTCGACCGGAGCCTCCGTCATCACCGCCGTACCCGTGGTTGCGCCCGGCGATGATGCCGCCTGAAAGGACGTCACGGAGGACGCTCTCGCCGGTGCCGAGCCGATGCCGCCCGCCACCAGCGTGCCCGAGAACGCCAGTCGGCGAAGCGCCACGTCGGCGGCGAAACCCGCCAACGCCAGCGCCACCAGCCACGGCCAGATTGGCGTGGTCGAGCGTCCGTTCACCGGGGCCTCGTCCCACACCGACGCCGGGTCGGGCGCCACCCGGCCACCGGTGGTCGCCACTAGGTCGTCGGCCAGGGTGGGGTCGGGCGCCCGGAACGCAAACTCGGGCTGATAACTGGACACCGCTCCCGACGAGACCGTGCTGCGACCGCCCGACCCGTCCTCCACCGTCACCGCCACCCAGTAGGCGCCCGGGCCCGAGCCAACCACCTCCCCTTCGAACACCGACCCGGACACGCGGGTGAGGGTGACACTCTCGATGGTGCCATCGGGGGTGCGCACCCGGGCCGAGGCTGCCGCCTCGTCCGTCAGGCCCTCATCGATCAGACGCATGTGAACTTCACCGCCTTCCACCCACACCTCGGGAGGGGTGTCACGACCCGCCGGGAGTACGTCACGCACCACGCCGCCCCAGAAGTCGACATACCCGTCCCAGCCCACCCATCCGGCGGACCATCGCGAGGTGGCGTCCGAGGTCCAGGCCGTAGCCCGGCCCAGCCCCCGCTGCCAGGTTGCGAGCAGAGGGTCCCCCTGGTCGATCTCCAACAGCACGTCGGAGGTCCCCTTCGCCTTGGTCAACACGTAGCCGAGCAGCGGCGGCGAGGCCGTCAGGTCGGCCGTCACCTCGTTGCGTCCGATCACCGTTGGCAGGAACGACCCTTCGGTGGCGAGGTTGCGGGCCACGGTGAGCGTCTCCTCGACGAATACCTCGGGGATGGCGGTCAGATCGGTGCCGGCGTAGTAGCGGCCGCCTCCCACTTCGGCCATCCGCTCCAGGGTGTGCCCCGGGCCTTCTCCGGTGCCGAGAACCGAGAGGGTGACACCCTCGTCGGCGATGCGCCGGGCGGTGGGCACCAGATCGGCGTCGGTGGGATCCCACCCGTCGGTGAACAGCAGGATGTGCTTGAGGCTCTCGGGTGCACCCGTCAGCTCGTCGAGAGCGGCCTCGAGGGCGGTGTTGATCTCGGTGTCACCGTCGGGGGTGAGGGTCGCCAGTGCCGAGTCCACCGCCGCTTCATCGGGTTTCTGGGCGAGCGGGAGGACCCAGTCGAACCCGGATGAGAAGGCCAGCACGCCGATGCGGTCGGATGCCTCCATGGCATCGATCGCCAGTGCCGCCCCGGCCCGGGAGATGTCGGTCTTGTTGATCCCCCCGGTTCCCTCGTTGCCCGGGCCGCAGTGGCAGGTCGACATCGATCCCGAGGTGTCGATCACCAGCACCTGAGCCACCGGCTGGCGGCGCAGCAGATCGTCGGGATTGGAGGAGACCGGGAGCACCGCCTCCAGGGGTGTGTCCTGATAGTCACCCAGCCCGTAGGCCCGGTCGCCACCCACCACCACCAACCCCCGGCCGAGATCCTCGACGAAGGACGCCAACGCTTCGGCGTCGTCGGTTGCCGGTTGATCGACGTTGACCAGGACGACGGCATCGTAGGGCAGGAGCGCGGTCGGACCGGGCACGGCTCCCAGCACGTCGACCCTGATCCCTCCGGCCGCCAGCGCGGCCGCCAGCTGGTCGCCCTCGCCGTCGACACCCTCCACCAGCGCCACCCGGGCGGGACCCAACACCCGGGTGATGCCCGAGGCGACATCGTTCTCGGGCCGGGTGTCGAACGACGCCTCGATCTCGGCCGTCACCGGCAGGAAGCCCGAGCCGGTGGCCTCCACCTCCACCTCGAAGGAGTTGTCGCCGGGAACCAGGTCCACCGGGATGCGGCGGTTCCCGGGTTCGATGCGCAGCACCGCCGGGCCCGCCATCGTCGAGCGGACTTCGACGGTGGCGGTGACGATGTCGCCCTCCCGGGCGGTGGCGGGCATGCGCACCGACTCCACCAGGGCATCGTCGCCGGCCATGGTGGCAATCGGCACCACGTCGATGGCCACCCCGGCGTCGGCCAGCTCCCGGGCGGCGCTCCGCCCGTTCGGGTCGGTGGGAACCAGGTCCGAGATCAGCACGACACGGCGCGATCCTGCCGTTGGAAGCAGCGCCCCCACCGCCTCCAGCGCCCCGCCCAGGTCGGTTCCCGATCCGTCGACTTCGGTGCCGATGGGGGGGAAGGAGGCGCCGGGCGCCAGCGACCGGTCGACCCGGGCCTCCGATCCGAACAACACCACCGACCAGCGGGCGTCGGGCGGTGCCGAGGCGACCGCCTCCTGCACCAACTCCCGGGCGGCGGCCACGCCCCCGTCACCCACCGAATCGGAGGCGTCCACCAGGAACACCACTGCCTGCTCCGAACTGGGGAGGACCAGGGCGGGCTGGGCGAGCGCCAACGAGAGTGCCACCACCGACACGATGCGGATCCGGCGAGCCCATGAGGTCTGGGACTGCGAGACCGATGAGCGCCCGCGCCGGGCGATCCAGAGCACGAGCAGCGTTGCCGGCACCAGGGCGACCAGACCCCACGGAGTTGCGAAGGTCACACGGTCCTCCCGGGTAGCGGGCGTTGGAATCCGATCCACCATTCCAGCATGAGCAGCATCAGCAGGGCGGCGACGATCTGGGGTCCCCACTCTCTGATCAGGGTGGCGGCCTCCTGGCCTTCGGCACCGGTGCCGGCGCTGGGGATCTCCCGTACCGGCGCCCCCGCTTCGGTCGCCACGAAGGTTCGCACCGCCAGCGGGCCGGGGGTCTCCACGCCATCCCCGCTCACGTAGGTGACCCAGTAGATGCCGGGGCGGGTGGTCTCGGAGAACTCGGTGGCTCCGGCGGCGAGGACGATGGGAACACCAGCGGGGCCGTCGATGCGGGCCGATCCGTCGGGCGGGATGCTCAGCTGGATCGGTGCCCCGGCCGGGCCCGATCCGACCTGGGCCGGTGCGTCACCACCCAGCCAGTCCAGCAGCGCTGCACCCAGGATCGGGAACGCCACCTGCACGGGCAGATTCGAGTGGGTGAGATCGAAGGTGAAGTACACCACGCGGTGACCGTCGACGCTCCCGAGCAGCACCAGAGGAAGGTCGCCGGACCGTACGATCGGTGTCCAGCCACGCGGCTCCACCCCCTGGACCTCGGCGATGGCCAGCTCGGACAGGTCGACGCCGTCGAGCACCGGCTCGCCGGGCGCCTGGAAGGTGGCGACCACGTTCGCCACCAGGCCGGTCGGTTCCAGGCCGGGCGGCGGCGTGTCGGATCGGATGATCCAGGTGGGCCGATCGATGGCGGGGAGGGGGCCGCGGTCGACGATCAGGACGTCGCCGTCGGCGGAGGTCTCGAACCCCGCGGTGGCACGCACCAGTGCCGCCATGAACGGGGAATTCTCGCCCTGGATGGTGACGCCCCGTACCGACGCCTGGTCGATCACGGTTTCGATCCGGTCGTCGAGGGGGTTGCCGTCGGCATCGCCCAGGCGTTCGGCGGTCACCGAAGCGCCCGGCTCGGCCTCGAGCGGGAAGGTGCGGACCTGGCGTTCTCCAGCCGGGATGTCGAAGGCGATTCGGTCCACCTGGCTGCCGTCGATAGCGACGGCGACGTCCACCTGGCGGGGGCTCAGGGAATGGTTGGCGACGGTGAGTAGCCCCCGGGTCACTCCACCGGTCGACTCGACGCTCAACACCTCGAGGGCCACGTCGTCGGCGATGGCATCGAGCCACACGTGGGTGAGGTCGATCACCGGCTCCTCGGGAAGCGGTGCCGGTCCGCCATCAGAGAACAGGATCAGGTTGGTGGGGCGATCGGGCGTGGCGAGACCCCTGCCCAGGCGGATGGCATCGGAGAGGTTGGCCTCCCCGCCACCCACTTCGAGCGGTGTGATCGCCGCCGCCACGTCGGAGGGCGCCTGTCCGTAGGCCAGCACCACCCGGGGGTTGGGCCCGGCGTCGATCACCGAGACCACGTTCTGTTCCGAGGTGTCGGCCGCCAGTTCCAAAGCCCGCGAGGTGGCCTGGGTGAAGCGGTCGGCCTCCGCCATCGAACCCGAGGTGTCGATCAACAACACCGAGTGGGGGCCGAGCACGGTCGACTCGGTGAAGAACGGGCGGGCGAGCGACAGGGCGAACAGCGCCAGCACCAGCAACTGCGCGGCCAGAAGCAGCGACCAGCGCAGGCGCGACCACGGTACCGCCGAGGTGAGCTGTTCCTCGTGGGCGATCCACAGCATGGTGCTGCCGACCTCGACCCGGGAGCGGCGGCTTCGCAGCATGTACAGCACGATGAGCGGACCCACCAGGGCGAGCGTTCCCAGGCCGGCGGGGACGAGCAGGTTCATCGGATCGCCCCGGCGTTCACGAGGGCATCGAGTGCCTCCAGACCGGCCCCCGGTCGTGCTTCGACCAGCAGGTAGTCCATCCCCGCCCGGCGGGCCCGACCGGCCGCTCCTGAGACGAAGGCCTCCAGGGCGCTGCGGTAGCGTTGCATCGATTCGGCCGAGCTGGACACGTCGACGTGGAGGCCGGTCTCGGAGTCGACCAGCCGGAGGTCTCCGGTCATGCGCGGATCCAGCTCACCGGTCGCCAGCACGTGAAGGACGAGGCCGCCGGCGGCCACCGACAGCGAGTCGAGAGCACGCGGCCAATCGGGGTCGAGGAGGTCGGAGATGAGAACGACGGGTCCGCGGGTGGACGCCCCACCGATCACGGACCGGACCGCCGCCGAGAGCGGGGCGGGGCCGGCAGGTGTCAGCGACTCGAGCCAGGCTTCCAGCGCCGGCCAGGCGCTGAGGTGCCGACCGGACGGGCCGGGGGACAGCGACCGTCCCTCGCGGCCCGGAATGGCGGTCGGCTGGATGCGATCGCCCCCGACCAGCCCCAGGTAGGCAACCATGCCTGCCAGCTCGCGGGCGGTCTCGAACTTGTGGTCGAACGACATCGACGAGGACACGTCGATCACCAGCCGAACCGGTAGTTCCTCTTCCGCTTCGTACTGGCGGATCAGTACCTGACCCAGCCGTGCCCACAGGTTGTGGTCGATGCGACGGAAGTCGTCGCCGGCGACGTACGGTCGGTAGTCCGAGAAATCGAGGCTCTCACCTTTGCGGGTGGATGCGTGGGAGCCGGCCCACAACGCCCGCACCCGGCGTCGGCCCACCAGGGACAACCGGTCGAGGCGGCCCCGCAGCTCAGCCGACAACAACACGCGTCATCCCTCCACCAGCGGAGCCGGATGGTGGGCGAGCACGTCGGAGATGAGGTCGTCGGCGCCGATCCGGTCAGCAATGGCCTCGTAACCCAGCACCAGCCGATGGCGCAGGCACTGACCGGCGATCGCCCGCAGGTCGTCGGCGGCAACGTTGACCCTGCCGTCCATGAGCGCCGCCGCCTTGCCGCCCATGATGAGCGCCTGGGCGCCACGCGGGCTTGCGCCGTTGCGAACGTAGGTCCTGACCCGTTCGGGGGCGAGTGGGCTGCTGGGATGGGTGGCCTCCACCAGGGTGGCGGCGTAGCGCAGCAGGTGGGTTCCCACCGGAACCGCCCGCACCAGGGCCGACATCTGCTGGAGGGTGACCCCGTCGAGCACCGGGTCGGCGGTGGCGTCGTGGGCGGTGGTGGTTCGACGGAGGATCTCGACCAACTCGTCGCCGGGCGGGAACCCGGCCAGGGCCTTGAACATGAAGCGGTCGAGCTGGGCCTCCGGCAGGGGATAAGTGCCTTCCTGTTCGATCGGGTTCTGGGTCGCCATCACCATGAACGGGCGGGGGAGGCGGTGCACCTCACCGGCCAGGGTGACAGTGCGTTCCTGCATCGCCTCGAGCAGGGCGGACTGAGTCTTGGGTGTCGCCCGGTTGATCTCGTCGGCGAGCACCAAGTTGGCGAACACCGGCCCCGCCGAGAACTCGAAACGGCCGTCCTCCAGCACCTTGGTCCCGAGGATGTCGGCCGGCATCAGGTCGGGCGTGAACTGGATCCGACCGAACTCCACCGAAAGGGTCGATCCCAGTGTCGACAACAGCTTGGTCTTGCCGAGACCGGGGACGCCTTCGATGAGGACGTGGCCCTCGCACAGGGTGGCCATCAGCACGGTGTCGACCAACTCGGCCTGCCCCACGATCACCTTGCCCACCTCGGTTCTCACCTGGGAGAGGCGCCGGGCGAACTCGTCGGGCTGCAGGTCTGTCATGGTTCCAACTCCAGGAAATAGGCTCGAACGACGTCTTGTGCGGAGGCGGGGACCCCACCGCGACCCAGGGCGTCGAGCGCCGTGTCCCGGTAGGACTCGAATCGATCGGCGTAGGGAGTCAACGGCAGGTTGTCGAGACCGGTACCGGTGACCGATCCGGCGGTCTCGCCGCTTCCGCCGCCCTCGACCTCCACTTTGACCTGGTCGCCGATACCCGACACGACCGGATCGAACACCGTGGCTCTGGCGGGATCGCGGAACGGATCGTTGTCGCCACCGCTCCCCGAGACGGTCCCTGAGCCGGTGCCACCGGCGCTGGTGCCGGCGCCGCTTCCGGCACCGCCCTGACCCCCACCGCCGCCGCCTCCTCCCTGGCCCTGTCCCTGGCCCTGTCCCTGGCCCTGGCCTTGTCCCTGGC
>JBHJOH010000101.1:0-2162 GCA_050329955.1 Acidimicrobiia bacterium
TGACCTGTTGACCTGTTGGCCTGTTGGCCTGTTGACCTGTTGACCTGTTGACCTGTTGACCTGTTGACCTGTTGACCTGTTGACCTGTTGACCCCTGCGGCCGCCTTCCTCTTCCTTCAACTTCACCACCGCTCCGGTATGGTTCGACGATGCCGAATCCAGCGATCGAAGAGGCCCGCCTGAAGGTGGAGCAGGAGTACGAGAAGTTCCGGGAGCACTACGGACGGGTGCTCGAAGCGGTGCAGCGGGTGAGCACCGCCGGGCCGATGGATGACATCTACGAGATGCTGGAGCATCTGGAGGACGTCACCAAGGAGGTTCGCAGCGGGGGGATGCTGGGGTCGGGGGCGAAGAGCCATCGCAAGGCGCTGGAGAGGTACCGGGAACTGGCCGGAGGCGAGTGATCGCCCGTCGCCGATTCCGAAATGTATCCAAAAGCCAACCTGCTTATAGGATCGCCCCACGACGTCCAAGGAGACCCAGATGGTGAAGTTCGGTTGGCTGTGCAGCCACGAGTCGTATCAGCCCGAAGTTCTGGTCGACCAGGCGGTCCGTGCCGAAGAATCGGGTTTCGACATGGTCCTCGCCTCGGACCATTTCCACCCCTGGGTCGACGACCAGTCCGCCTCCGGGTTCGTGTGGACGTGGCTCGGCACCGTTGCCGCCCGCACCGATCTGGAGATGGCCACCTCGGTCACCTGTCCGCTGTATCACTACCACCCGGGTCTGATCGCCCAGGCCGCCGCCACCGTCGACCGGCTCTCGGGCGGCAAGTTCCTGCTCGGGGTCGGCACCGGCGAGAACATCAACGAAGGACCGTTGGGGTTCGAGTTCGGGGACTACAAGGAGCGGATCGGGCGGATGCGGGAAGCACTCGAGATCATGCACCGGCTGTTCGCCGGTGAGAAGCTCGACTTCGAAGGCGAGTGGTACACCACCGACAAGGCCAAGTTGTACTCCCCACCGCTCGGCAAGCTCCCGATCCTGATGGCCGCCGGCGGCCCCCAGTCGGCCACCTTCGCCGGCCGGCGTGCCGATGGGCTCATCACCAGTGTCAAGAACCCGGCCGAGACCATCGCGAATGTGATCGACCCGTTCAAGGCCTCGTCGGCCGAGCATGGCAACGCCGGAACGGTGTTGGCGACGCGGTGGACGGTCCTGGCCGAGGACCGGGACGAGGCGTGGGAAGCGTTGGGGACGATGCGGGGACTGCGCGCCGAGGGTCGGCTGGAAGCGGTCGACCCGATGGTGCTGCGGGAACGGGCCGATGCCATGGACCGTGACGAGATCCTCGACAAGTACACCATCGTCCACGACGTGGCCGGTCTCATCAACGCCTACTCGGAACTGGTCACCGATGTCGGTGCCGACTACGTGTCGATCCAGGTCGCCTCGACCAACCCCGACCGGGTCCTCGACATCATGAAAACCGAAGTCCTGCCAGAGCTCCGCAAGCTCGACAGCTGAACGTCGGAGACTGCGAGGGGCGAGGAGCCGGGAGCTACCGGCTCCTCGCCCCTCGCTCACCAGGCGGTGACGGCCACCCGCCCGGTGTTGCCATCGACCGCGACCGAGAACTTCTCGTTGGCCGCCCAGAGATCCGAGCCGAGCGCCTCGTCGAGATGGATGGCACACACCGCCGGGATCCCGAGGGCTCTCGCCGATTCGAACAGGTGGGCTCCCGGTCCGCCGCCGGTGGTGATGAGTGCCGAGGCGTCCCACAGGAGCGCCGCCAGGTTGGGCAGCGGGTGGGTGCCGACCACCACATCACGTGGGCGGAAATGTGGGACGTCGTAGGGGTCGGACACGAAGCAGAGACGCCCCACCGCCAGTCCCGGGGCCGCGCCCACTCCTTCACTCAACGATCCGTGGCTCATCACCACGGCCACATCGAAGGGTTCCCAGCGATCGAAACCGATCCGGTCCCTGAGCTTGTCGGCCCGGCCGGTCGCCAGGATCCGCCCGATCTCGTCGAGCTCCACATGCCAGGCCAGTTCGGGGCGGCTCACCGCCCCGGCAGCCACCAGAGTGCGCCGGACCTGCGCCACCATTCCCAACACCAGAAGAGCACGCTCGGGGTCGGGAGGACGCAACGCCTCGACGGCAGCGAGGGCGTTCCCCGGCTCACTGCTCCGCAGACCGCGCAGGGCGTCGCTCGCCTG
>JBHJOH010000102.1:0-34872 GCA_050329955.1 Acidimicrobiia bacterium
GACACCGTTGCATCGAAGGCCGCGGCGATGGCATCGTGGTCGCGACCGTCCACGTGGAACGGCTCCCACCCCTCGAGAGCGAAGCGCTCGGAGATCCTGCCGGGCCAGCCGTGCATCGCCGACCGGTTGTCGACGACAACCACCGATAGCTGGGAGAGGCCTGTCCGGCCTGCGAAAGCGATCGCCTCGTGATTGCTGCCCTCGTCCAACTCGCCGTCTCCGATCAGGCACACGATTCGTACCGGTGAAGACCGCAGTGCCAGGGTGATCCCCACCGCGATTGGAAGCCCGTGCCCCAACGACCCCGACGACACTTCCACACCGGGGATCAGAAGACGATCGGGGTGGTGGCCGAGCGGCGAGTCGAAGCGACCATACGTCTCCAGCCATGCGTGGGGAAAGAACCCCTGGGCGGCGAGCACCGCGTAGTACGCCTGTGGCCCGTGCCCCTTCGACAGCACAAACCGATCGCGGTCGGCACGCTCCGGATCGGTTGCATCCACGTTCAGAACGCGGTCGTAGAGAACCCAGAGCAGGTCGAGCGTGGATGTGGCCCCCCGCTCGTGCTTGGCATCACCCGACTGCATCTCCATCAGGGCAGGAAGTTCTTGATATGTCATACGGGCACCGTACAACTTCAAGCGCACTTGAAGTCAACCCCTTATAGTCAGGTCATGGACCAACTCACGATCGGCGAGGTGGCGGCCCGGTCCGGAGTGAGCACTTCAGCACTGCGGTTCTGGGAAGCGGCGGGCCTGATCACCTCAGAACGCACCGACGGGAACCAGCGACGATTCCATCGCGCAACCCTCAGGAGGGTGGCGCTGATCCGGGCGGGCCAGGAGGCGGGCCTTCCCCTCACCGATATCCGCGAGGCGTTCGAGCATCTTCCGCACGACGCCGTGCCGACGAAACGCGACTGGCAACGGCTGTCGTCGGCCTGGCGGCGCCGTATCGATGAACGCATCGGCGGACTCGAGGCGTTGCGTGATCAGCTCACCGACTGCATCGGTTGCGGCTGCCTGTCCCTCAGGAGCTGTGGCCTCTTCAACCCGGCAGATAGGGCGTCCCAACTCGGGACCGGTCCGAGATACCTGATGGGCGATCGCCGCTGAGCACGACCGGTCTATATCCTCCCCCAATGGATCTGCCACGCACGCTGGGGTTGGAGCCGTCGTCTCCCAACCATGCCCAACGGGCCTTGCAGCAAGTGGCCGCTTCACGTCCCGGCGCGTGGGTGCTGTCGCGGATGCTCCACCACCTCGACCAGCGGCTGATGCGACTGTCGAAAGGCCGACTCAGTGCACCTGGGAGCGTTACCGGACTACCCACTGTCCTCCTCACCACGACCGGCGCCAGGTCCGGGCTTCCACGATTCAGCCCACTCGTCGGTCTTCCTCATGGAGAGGACGTGGTGTTGCTCGGAACCGGATGGGGCCAACACCGGACGCCTTCGTGGGTGCACAATCTCGACGCCGATCCACGAGCCAAACTCTCCTCGGGCGGTACCGAGATCGCGGTCGACGCCCGGCGCGCCGCCCCCGAAGAACTCCCGGGCATATGGGAGACAGCGCGGGAGCTGTTTCGGGGATACGCCGAGTACCCGTCACGAGCGTCACACAGGGACATCGCCGTGTTCGTGCTCAGCGCCGCCGGTTGATGCAACCAAGCGATACGCAATGGGGTTCTCCCTCATGATGGACGATCTTTGTGACCGACTCGCCGACGACCTGGATCGGGCGTTTCCCGATTTGGTGCTGGCGCTGCAGGATCCGCTCTACTCCGGTCTGCGACGAATGCACGGACCGGATGCGGAGGATCTCGCCCAGGAGACGTTCATCCGGGCGTACCGTGCATTGCAGGCCTACGACCCCGAACGGGTGCGTACATTGCAGCTGCGCGGCTGGATCTGGACGATCGCGCTCAACCTGGGCCGCAACGCCTTCCGGGACCGGGCGCGTCGACCGACGCCGGCAGCGTTGGAGGACCGCCACCCGTGTCATGACCCCGAGCCGGTCGATGCGGCCGCCTGGGACCGGAGACTGTCGGCGCTGTCGCCGGCCCAGCGCAGGGCGGTGATCCTCCGCCACGTCGTCGGACTGTCCGTCACCGAGACCGCCCTGGCCCTCGACAAGCCCGAGGGCACCGTCAAGGCCGACGTCCACCGCGGACTCGCCAAGCTGAGGAGCATCATGGAGGCGGAAGCATGACCATCGAAGACAGACTGGCAACGCTCGCCGGCACGGCACCGGCCGGTGTCGGCACTGGCGCCCTGCTCGGCACCGGGCTGGTCGAAGGCTTCTCCGAATACGACTCGCCGGTGGGGCCTGTCATCGTGACCTTCAACCCGGAGGGAGTGTCGTCGGTGGACCTGGCCGGTGACGAGGGCGTCGCCCGGTTCCGGGAGCGCTTCGGACGTGAGCTGGTGAAGGCGCACCCACCCAGAGGTTGGGACACGAAGATCAACCGGGCCATCGACCGTGGCACCCCGGGCGACCTCCCCGTCGACCTCAGGGCACGCAGCCCGTTTCAGCGGTCGATCCTCGGGATCACCGCCACCATCCCCAAGGGCGAGGTCCGCCCCTACGGCTGGTTGGCCAAGGAGGCGGGCAACCCGGGTGCGGTCCGGGCGGTCGGCTCGACCATGGCCCGCAACCCGGTGCCGTTGATCATCCCGTGCCATCGGGTGGTCCGCACCGACGGCCACATCGGCAACTACTCGCTGGGCGGGTCTGCCAACAAGCGGGACCTGCTCACCTCGGAGGGCGCCGACCCGGCCGACCTGGAGGCGCTTGCATCACGCCACGTCCGGTACTGGGGGTCCGACACCACCGGCATCTACTGCCATCCGACCTGTCGCAACGCCCGCAGAATCACCGGCCGCAACCTGGTGGAGTTCCGCTCGGCGCAGGAGGCGGCGGCCGCCGGGTTCCGAGCGTGTCAGGTGTGTCGGCCGTAGAGCCGCCCACTGTTCACCGTGCCCGGCGATCCGACCCGGCTCACTCCAGTCGGAAGGTGCCGATCAGATTGGTCAGGTCACGGCCGATGTCTCCAACTCCTGGGCTGTGGCTCCGATCTCCTCGGAGGTCGCGGCCGGGGGTGAGATCACCCCCGGCGAAAGCGGTGCTGACCGATGGCAACTGGGCGAGATGGTCGTTGGCGATACGTTCGGCGGCGGTGACCATCGATCGGATCGCTCGGCTCATGCGGCGTGACATGACGGCGGCGATCCCCGATCCAAGCGCCACGGCGACGACGAGTACGACCAGGATCACACGCTCGGACCGGGTGATGGACTCGGCGAGGATGCGCTCCTGTTCGAGTACGTACGCCTCGGAGGCGTCGACGATCTCAACCAGGTGAGGAATCGCCGTATCGAGCACATCGTCGATGAGAACCAGGTCCTCGGCGATCCGGGCGTCGAGCTCGGCCGCCTCGGCACCGATAGCCGTTTCCCGCGCCAGCATGTCGCTCTCGAGGTGTTGGAGATCCTCGCCGTACTCCACGATCTCCGACAGAGTCACCGCTGCCAGCTCGTCGACTTCGGGGTGGAGGCTGACTTCGGAGATGTCGGCGAGTCGCGTTCTGAGCTCGTCGATTGCCTCGTAGGCGCCGCCGAGGTGCGCTTCCGAGGCGGCGGCCACCCCGGTCACGGGAGCATCCAACAGGAACGACTTGCCGGCCGATTCGGCTCGATGGATCAGCGTCGCCGAACGATCGGCACTCATCTGGACGTGGGTTTCGGCCTCGAGTACGTGTTCGATCTCCTCGACCTGTCTGAAGCCGGACAGTCCGACGAGACCGACCACCACTGCCAGAGCGGCAACGACGCCGAACCCGGCCATCAGTTTCAAACCCACCGTTGCGGGCATCAAGACTCCCACCTCGACTCGACATGGAGATACAGAAATCTGTCGCCTGAACCGCAGGCCACTTGTGGACGATTCCCGTCCACTCGGCGTCGGATCCTCTCCTCTCGGGGCCCGTCCGCCCGACCCCCCGGCGTGGAAGGCACTACGTTTCAGGGATGACGCAACGTGCCGACATCGGAGCCATCCCCGTCCCCGATGGCCTGGTGGTGGTGGTCAAGGACGACTGTCCGACCTGTCATCTCGTACTCCCCGCCCTCGGTCAGATCCTCGATGGTCCCGGCCTGACCGTGATCACACAGGACTCCGACTCGTGGCCGGCAGGGTTCGCCGCCATCCACGACGACACCCTCGAGCTGTCGTGGCATCTGCAGACCGACACCACCCCCACGCTCTACCGGATCGACGGAGGAAATGTCAGCGCCTTCGCGGTCGGGTGGCACCGGGAGCGATGGGAGGAGGTGTCGGGTGTGACCGGCCTGGCCCCGGATCTTCCCGAGCAGCGGCCGGGGTGTGGCTCGAAGATCTTCGAACCCGGCACCCACGAGCAGCTGGTACGCCGGCACTCGAAGTCGCGCCTGGCCTCCCGGACGATCGAGCTGGGCAGCGCCGAGGACGAGTTCGAGGCGATGTACGCCCGCGGCTGGTCCGACGGGCTTCCGCTGATCCCACCCACACCGCAACGGGTCGAGGCGATGCTGGCCGGGACCGCCCGCCCGCCCGGCGAAGTCGTGGCGGTCATGCCACCCGACCTGGTGGATTGCACCGTCGAGAAGGTGGCGATCAACGCCGTGATGGCCGGGTGTCGCCCCGAGTACCTGCCAGTGGTGCTGGCGGCGGTGGAGGCGGCCGCCACCGATCGGTTCAACATCCACGGTGTCGCCGCCACCACCTTCCACGTGGGACCGGTGGTGGTGGTGAACGGCCCGATCCGCAACCGGATCGGGATGAACGGAGGCATGAACGCCCTCGGGCCCGGAAACCGCGCCAACGCCACCATCGGGCGCGCCCTGAACCTGGTGGTGAGAAACGTGGGCGGGTCCCGCCCCGGCGGCGTCGACCGGGCCACCCTGGGAAGCCCCGCCAAACTGTCGTTCTGTTTCCCGGAACTGGAGGAAGGCTCGCCGTGGGAGTCGCTGGCGATCGAGCGGGGGTTCGGCCCGGAACAGGACACCGTCACCCTTTTTGCCGGACACGGCCCCCACGAAGTGGTCGACCAGCTCAGCCGGGAGCCCGCGTCACTGGCCCGTTCGTTCGCGGTACAGCTCCGCACGGTGTGGAGTCCCAAGCTGGCGCTGCGCAACGACGCCCTGGTGGTGGTGGCCCCAGATCACGCCCGCACGTTCGCCGCAGCCGGCTGGACCAAGGCCCGCCTGCGTGACGAGATCCAGGAGATGCTCACCGTTCCCGGCGAGGAACTGCTGCGGGGCATGGGAGGCATCGCCGAAGGCATGCCCGACTCGTTCATCGACCGCTCGGTGCCCAAGTTCCGCGACGGCGGCCTGTGGTTCGTCCATGCCGGCGGCGCCGCCGGCATGTTCTCGGGCATCATCGGCGGTTGGTCGAGCGGCCCGGGCGGCTCGGAGATGACCACCGTCCCCATCATTCCTTGAGTCCGTACCCCGACAGATGGAGATCTGACATGACCGTTCTGGTGGATCCGACCTCCGAGCTGGAGCCGAGCGTCAGGGAGCTGAGCGCTCGCCTCGACCGTCTGGAAGGACGAGCCGTCGGCCTGCTCGACATCTCCAAACCGCGCGGGAACGTCTTCTTGGACCGACTGGAGGAGCTGCTCACCGAGCGGGGTGCGCTGGTCCGGAGGTACACCAAGCCGGCGTTCTCGAAGACCGCTCCGATCGACCTGCGGCATCTGATCGCCACCGAATGTGAGGCGGTGATCGAAGCTCTCGCCGATTGAGGGAGCTGCACGTCGTGCAGTGTGCACGACATCGCAGAGCTCGAGAGCCGTGGGGTGCCGGGCTTGTTCGTCGCCTCGATCGAGTTCACCACCGCCGCCACCGCCCAGGCCGAGGCGCTCGGCATCGAGCCCGCCGCAGTGTTCGTGCCCCATCCCATCCAGGATCGAACCGATGAGGAGATGCGGGCGCTGGCCGAGGGCGCTCTGGAGGCCATCGTCGCTGGTCTCGTCATGCCGTTCGGCTAGCTTGCCGCCTTGTGAACAGATCCCGTGTCGGCGTCGCCGTTTTCGCCGCGCTCCCCTGGACCTGGTTCCTGGTTCGCGATGCTGCACCCCTGATGGAGGTGGTTGCCGTCGCCATACCGGTGCTGGGGGTGGCTGCGGTGGTGCTTCTCTCGCTGGCGATGTGGACGCCGAGGGGGCGATCCCTCGCCGCGGTGGCCGTGTCAACCGCCCTGATGGTGGCAGTATCGATCGTGCTGCCCCGACTACCGGAGCCGGGCCCGGGCCCAACGCGTTCCAGCATCACGGTGGCCTCGGCCAACGTGACCGGGGACAACCGGCTCGGGGGTGAGGTGGTGGAGACGCTGACGCACCTCAACGCCGACGTGATCGTGCTGCTCGAGGCCAACCCCCACGCCCTCCGCGCCGTCGCCTCGATCGATGAGGTCTATCCGTATGTCGAGGTGGCGGACGAGTTGGGACTGTCCCGGGTGATGGTGGTGTCACGCTTTCCGCTCGAGCGGCTGGCATTGCCGAACGACCTGAGCACCGGGCGACTGGTCGAGGTTGCGGTGGCGGCGCCCGAGCCCTTCACGCTGGTGGCCGCCCATCTCCCCCGGCCGTGGCGGTCCACCAGCAGCACCCAGGCGACACCCGAAGACCAGCACGTCTGATCGCCGACCTGGCCGACCATGTCGCCGGAATCGAGGGTCCGGTGGTGGTGGCGGGCGACCTCAACGCCAACGACCGCGGCGTCGGCTACCGAACGATGGTGATCGACGGTCGGCTTCGGGACGCCATCCGCACCGGCTGGGCCTCAACCACGTCGCTGAAGTGGTGGCCCCTCCTGCTGCGCATCGACCACATCCTGACCCGGGGCATGTGCAGCGCCGACGCCGACGACGTGATGCTGCCCGGCTCGGATCACCGGGGTCTCGTCGTGGCGATCGGCAGCTGCTGAGGAGTTACGTAGCATTGACTTGATACATTGATACAATACGGATAATGCCAACCATCGAGATCCCCGACACCGCTGTGATCGCTGCCATCCTCATCGGCCCGCCGGCGGTGGCCTGGGTCTGGGCGTTGTCGCCACACGCACTCACCGATTGGGCTGACCGGCGTGGCATCCAGCTCCTTCCTCGCGCCGTGGTACCGGCAACCCACCACGTACGATCAATTCGGATCGGGGCAGCGGGCGCGATCACCCTCGCCTGGGCTGCCGGCTTTGCATCGATCCAGGCGGAGATGGCAATGGCGCCATGGATGGCCGCTGCCCTGGGATTCCTCGTGTGGGTTTCCGTCTGCGAGTTGAGCCGCAGCCCGATCGGTTCTGGGCGGACCCGGCTCGTCGAGAGGCGCACGCTCGACTACACGCACCGGAGTCAGGTCGTGCTTTCATCGTCGGGCGCGACAGGATCCGTTCTCCTCGTCGCGGCGCTCCCTTCCGGGCAGAGACCGCTCGCGGCCGCCGTCGCAGCGATCGCATTGGTGTCCGCCACTGCGGGGTGGCTGCTGGTGGGGGCGATCGTCAGCCGGCGCTATCAGGTGTCAGACGCCTTCGACGACATCCTGGAAGACGCCCTTCGCCGCGACTCGGCGGTCCTGGTCGCCGGCGCTTCCACCGTCGTGCTGGTCGCAGCGACGGTGACCAACCTGTCACTGCTCCTGCCCGATACGGGTCTGGTCCAGGTGGTGGGAGGAGGCGCCGCCGCCTTGGCATTCGGCGGCACTCTTCCTCAACGGCGCCCGCCTGCCGGCGAAGCGCGTCCCGCATCGTGATGGATGTCCCACGACTCCTAGACGAAGCCGGCGAGGTTGCTGCCATCGTCGGGATCGACCCGGCCGACCCGACCCCACCCTACGAGCAGATCCGCCGCCAGGTGGAGGGCATGGTGGCTGCCGGTACCCTGCGGGCGGGACATCGGTTGCCGTCCGTACGCCAGCTCGCCACGGATCTCGGGATCGCACCCAACACCGCCGCTCGGGCCTATCGGGAGCTGGAGGCCTCTGGATGGATTCACACCAGGGGACGTCACGGGAGCTTCGTTGCGGTGCCGCCCGAATCGAAACCGAACCCCGACTCCCTCGCGAGTGAAGCCGCCGCACGGTTCGCGGTGTCGACCCGACAGCTCGGGATCACCCCGGAGCGTGCCATCGATCTGGTGCGACAGGCGTTGGGGACGAGCTGAAGCTCAATCGCGGCGTTGAAGCGAGAGTCGGTGCCCGGTGGTGGACAACCGTGCCCGCCAGGCGGGAGGGGTCTCGCCGGCCAGTGTCACCCAATGCTCCACTCCGGCTCGGATCACATCATCGGCAACGTCGTAGAAGCCGGCGCACAGGAACACCTGGGAGTCGTGGTCGACCCGAACACGGGTCGCAACCCGCTCGTCGCCGAGCACCTCGAGCACGTCGACACTCCATCCTTCGGGGTACTCCCGCTGGAAGGCCAGGTAGGCACCGCCCACGAATCGTTCCCCGGTGGCGGGCATCTCGACTTCGATGCCGGGAGCCAGCCGCGACGCAGCTGCATCCCAGTCACGGGCCTCCATCGCCTCGAAGAACAGTCGAACCACCTGTGCACCTGTCACGGCTCACCCCCGGATTGCGCCCACCATCCAGAACACCGTCATCCCGGCCACGAACGTCCAGCCGAAGTTGCGGGTCCGCCACGCTACCGGTACTGCCACCAGCACCGCCATCACTTTGGCGGGATCGGTGAGAAATGCGGCCGCTCCATCGGTCAGCAGCAGCGACGTGATGAGGGCGGCGAGCACGGCAGGCCCGACGTTGGCGAGCAGGCGTTCTGCCCACTCCGACAACATCCGATCGCCCAGGATGATGATGAACGACGCCCGCAGCAGATAAGTCCCGACCCCGATCACCGCAAACGCCAGGAACTCGCTCACGCCGACCTCCGGTCGGCGAGGGCGCCGGCGATCATCCCGGCCGCGCCACCGATCAGGATGCCACCCCGGTTCGGGACACCGGTGGTGAGAGCGGCCACCGCCACCGCGGTCAGCGCCGCCACCAGCGGAGGCCGCCGGGTTATGGCCGGAACCATCAGACCCAGGAACAGGATCGGGATCCCGAACTCCAGCCCGAGACCATCGGGAAGGATCGATCCGAGCAGGATGCCGGCACCCATCGCCACCATCCACATCACCAGGGCCAAGACGCCGACACCCAGGTAGTAGGAGCGCCATCGCTCGGGTTCGTCGTGGCGCACCGAGCACAGGGCGAACACCTGGTCGATGAGCACGAACGGGCCGAACCAGCGGAACCAGGCCGGTTGTCCCCGAAATCTCGGCACCATCGCCGCCGAGTACATGAGATGACGGGCGTTGACCACCAGCGCCGCCGACAGCACCGACACCGTCGGGGCACCTTCTCCCATCAGCGTGAAGGCGACGAGTTGGGCGGAGCCACCGAAGATCATGAGACCCGACAGGAACCCGGCCCAGTCGGGGATGGGGGTTTCGGCCACGGTGACGCCGAGGAACAGCCCGAACGGGAACGCCCCCAGCAGGAGCGGCGTCATGTGGCGCATGCCGAGAAGGAACGACTGACGGTGCACCGCCCGCATCGTACGGGCCGGCGCGGGAGAGCCCGCCGGTTGGCGGGCTCTCGGCTGTCGGTGCTGCTCAGGCAGCCTCGTCGGGCGGTGATTCGGGGTTCGGGACCGGGGTTTTGCGGATCCCCCCCGGTCGAGAGGCGGGACGCCGCTCGGGGCGGCGAACCGGCTTGTGGTAGTCGACCATTGCCTTGACCACGGCTTCGTGTACTGCGTGCATGAGGAAACGCTCCTGTGTTCCTGGGATGAACGTGATGACGATCAGGCGATCGACAGAAGCGCCGAGAGGGCGCCACCTGTGATGCCGGTGGAATCGGTCCTGATCATGTGGTCACCTCCTCTCTCAAACGTGATGACCCAACCGTAGGCAGAGCCCGTCTCCGGATGCCGGTGAATAAACCTGCCGTTCTGGGGACAGAATCGACCCTCTACGCGTCGTTTTCGTCCCCAGTTCGAGGGGCTGACGCGAACCCCCCACCCGTTCTGGGGACAGAATCGACCTCCCACGCGTCGTTTTCGTCCCCAATTCGAGGGGCTGGCGCGAACCCCCCACCCGTTCTGGGGACAGAATCGACCCTCTACGCGTCGTTTTCGTCCCCAATTCGAGGGTTTGGGTGCCGGGGGCGGGATCAGCTGAACAGCGTTCTGGGTCTCTCGAGTGGCACGCCGTCGAGTTCGATGTCGACCTTCTCGTTGTAGAACGAGAAGAGGCCGGCGATCTTGGCGGACTCGTGCACCGGGAAGGGGTAGCTCCAGGCGATATCGCGGTGTTGGCCAAATGACCAGTACCGGGCGTTCCCTTTGTAGGGACACTCTGTTTCCGTGTCGGTCGGCTCCAGGAGCTCCATCCGGATGTCGGTCATTGGCAAGTAGTACCGGGTGGGCAGCCCGGTCTCGAACAGCAGCACAGGAGCCGTGCTGTCGGCGAGAACCTGGCCGTCGACCCGTACGACGACGTGGCGACTGGACCGCAGCGTGTCGACCCGCTTGTAGGGATCGCGAGCGTGGACGAACACCTCTTCGTCCTCCTCGAACCAGTGGTCCATCGCCTTCCACTCGAGGGCAACCGCATCCCGAATCTCGGCGACCGGGGAATCGGGGTGCTGGTAGGCCCCCGCTGGGATCGTGCGGTCGCCCACCACCACGTCGTACACCACGGCTTCGCCGCGGCTGGGCGAACGCCGTCGGTCGGCTGTCTCGACCAGGACACCTTCGGCGAAGTCCGAGATGGGGATGTAGTACGTCGGGTAGTACGGCTTCTCCCACACCATGAGCGGGGCAGTGGTGTCGGCCACCAACGATCCGCCCACCATCGCCCTGATTCTCTTGCCGGAAGGCTCCACCCGAACCCGGACCCGTTCAGACATCCCGAAACTCCATGCCGTTGCGTGATTGTCGGAACACCATCCTGTTCTGCGCCATTCCCTGGGGGACCTGGCACAATCACCCCATGACACGCGTGATCGCGGTCGCCAATCAGAAGGGTGGGGTGGCGAAGACGACCACCGTGCACGCCCTTGGTGCAGCGCTGACCGAACGCAGCCGGCGCGTGCTCATGGTCGACCTCGACCCGCAGGCATCACTCTCCTTCGCCACCGGCGTCGAGGACGAGCCCGACCCGTCGATGCACGATGTGATGATGGGGCGGGCGGCGATCACAGACATCCTCTACGAGTCGAACGGGATCGACGTCGCACCTTCGTCGATCGACCTGGCCGGAGCCGAGGTGCACCTGCTCACCCGCACCGGTCGCGAGTACGTACTGCAGCGAGCGCTCCGCCCCCTCCTCGACGGCTACGACTACGTGCTCATCGATTGTCCACCGTCGCTGGGAATCCTCACCATCAACGGTTTGACCGCGGCGGCGGAGGTCCTCATACCGTTGCAGGCCGAGCTGCTGACCCGACGTGGGCTCGGCCAGCTGTTGGACACGGTGGCCGACGTGCGCTCGTTCACCAATCCCGACCTGGCGGTGCTGGGGGCGGTCATCACGATGCACGACAGCAGGACCAGACTCGGCCGTGACGTCCTCGGAGAGATCCGCCGAACCCACCAGGTCCGGGTGCTCGAGCCGTACATACCGAAGTCGGTCAAGGTCGCAGAAGCGCCCGGACGCGGGTTGTCGGTGCTGGACCATGCCCGCACCTCCCCTGCCGCCGAGGCCTACCGCCGGATAGCTGCCACCCTGGAGGGAGCGACATGAAGAACGACCCCACCGGGAAACGTGCCCTGTTCACCGCCCGGGGCGGCGAGGACCTGACGGGCGACGGCAAGGACGCCCTGTTCTCGGGCCGGGACCGACCGCCCGGCCGGGTGGCCATCGAATGTGGCCGCTGCGGGGCGACCTCACATCTGAGCCCCACCGAGGCGCTCCGCCGGGTACTGACACTGAGCGTGTGGATCCCGGGCAAGACCTTCTCACGACGCATCACCTGCCCGGCGTGTGAGCTACGTTCCTGGGTGCGGATCCGGCTCCACTGACCCCACCCCGGCTCGTAGACTCGCCGCATGGAACGCGACGAGCTCGAGCAGCGGCGCTTCAACCAGGAGGAGATCGGCGAGTTGATCGAGACCGCCACGCGCCTCGACCAGCTTCGCCACGATGGCCAGGGCCTCAGCGTCGAGGAACTCCGCCAGGTCGCCACCGAACTCGGGATCTCCGACGAGGCCTTGCTGGCAGCCGTCCATGAGCGCATGGAGACCGAACGCCAGGGCTCCGAAGCGGCATCCGAGCAGGAACGGCAAAACTCCCAGCAGGCGAACGCCGCGCAGGCCCTGCAGGAGAGGCGACGCTCCCGGCTCAACGAGTGGAAGAGCGATCTCGCCACCTACGTGGGTGTCATCGCCGGACTGGCAGCGTTCGACTGGTTCCCCGATCAGAGCTTCGACTGGGTGTTCTGGCCGGCCGCTGGATGGGGAATCTGGATCGTGATCGACACCATCCAGGTGGCTCTCGGCGCCGAGGACGAGGAGTGATGCGGACCGGAGCGCTCCTGGCCCGGACCCCAGTTGCCCGGACATCAGTTGTGCTGGCATCGATTGCGCTGGTCTCAGGTGCTGTGGCCTCGTGCACCCCGGCCTCGGAGTCGGCGCTCGAGGCGCTTCCCGACACCACCCTGTCGACCAGCACCTCGACCAGCGCTCCCACGACCACCACCGAACCGCCCCGGGTGTGCCTGCCGTCGCCGCCGGGTGCGGGCAGGCTCGGCCTGTCCGATGAGGCGACGATCGCCTCGATCGAACTGTCGCAGGCGGTCTTCGTCGATTGCGCCGACCATGTTGTGGTGACCTCTGCCGATCCGATTGCGCTGGCGACGGCGGCGATGAGGGCGGGCGAACTCGGGGCTCCCCTGTTGGTGGCCACCTCGGAAGACCTCACCCAGATCACCGGGGAGATCGACCGGCTCCGACCGCTCGAAGTGGTGGTGGTAGGTGAGGTTGCCCTGCCCAGACTCCCCGAGACCCAACTCACCCTCGTCGACCCGGACCCGGCCGCAGCCGTCCCAACGACGTCCGGGGCGCTCCTGTGGCTGGTCGACTCCCGACGACCCGAGGTCGGCGCCATGGCCGCGGCGGCGGCCTCCGCCATCGGCGCCCAGACGGTCGCCGTCCATCCCGGCGACGTCAGAGCCGTCGACGACGACGTCCGCGCCCTGATTCGCGAACGGCAGGGCGCAACGTTGGTCGGTCGCTTCCCGGATCGCTCCGAGTGGCAGATCGAGGTCGTCATGGCCGGTTTGGAAGTCCCCGGTGGCGGCCAGGTGATGTTTCCCCCCGGACGGCGACTGATCGCTCTCTACGGCAGCCCGTACGCCGCAAGTCTGGGGGTGCTCGGAGAGCAGAGCGTGGAGGAGGCGATCGAGCGGGCCCGCCAACTCGCCGCCGAGTACGACAACGGGGACGGAGTGGTGTCCGTCCCCTCCTTCAACCTGATCACCACCATCGCCTCGGCCGAAGCAGGTGAGGACGACGACTACTCGGCGGAGCTGTCGGTGGACGACATCAGGCCGTGGGTCGAGGCGGCCGGAGAGGCGGGCGTTTATGTGATCCTCGACCTCCAGCCGGGCCGCACCGACTTCCTCACCCAAGCCAAGCGGTACGAGGAGTTCCTGAGACTCCCCCATGTGGGGCTGGCTCTCGACCCGGAGTGGCGCCTCGAACCCGATCAGGTGCACCTCCGACAGATCGGAAGTGTTACCGCCGCCGAGGTCAACACCGTGGCCGAGTGGCTGGCCGGAATCGTCCGCGACGAGAACCTGCCCCAGAAGCTGCTCGTGATCCACCAGTTCAAGCTGTCGATGATCACCGAACGCAACACGCTCATCACACCGGCCGAGCTGGCGGTGCTCATCCAGATGGATGGCCAGGGCCCGCTCGGCTCCAAGTTCGGAACCTATGCCGCCATCACCGATGGCGCGCTCGACTCGGGCTTGTACTGGGGTTGGAAGAACTTCTATGACGAGGACGACCCGACCGCCACCCCCGAACAGACCCTGTCGGCGGAGCCACAACCGGTGTTTGTGAGCTATCAGTAGCTCGGCTCATCTGCCTCGCCCCCAGGACTGTTGCGCGGATGCCCGGTAGCATCGTCCAGATGCAGCGACAGCGCGACCTTGGGGATCGGCGGTTCACCGACGAGGAGGTGGGTGAGATCATCCGCCTCGCCTCGCGGCTCGACGATTCCGTGATGGGCGCGGCCGAGCCCGGGTTGTCGTTTGCGGATGTGCGCCGGATCGCCTCGGAGTTGGGCATTCCGGAAGCGGCGGTGGCCGAGGCGGCCGCTCGCCAGGGTGTCGAGTCGAAGCGCTCCCGCCGCCTCGGCAGGCTCCGCAGGGCGTGGCGGACCACGCTGCAGATCCACGGGTTCGTGTACGTCACCACCATCGCCGGAATCGGTGCCATCGACCTGGCCGGCGGCAACGGCTTCGACTTCGTGCAGTACCCGATGTTCGGGTGGGGCATCATCCTCGCCTGGCACGGCGGCCTCACCTGGTTACTCGGCCGCAAGGATTCCTGAGCCGATCAGCAACGTTCAGAAGGGCGGGTCGAGCGTTATCAGCCGCGAATCCCAGTAGGTGCCCATCCGATCGACGAATCGCCCGGGCGACTCCGCATAAACCCGCATACCCACCGTGAGCGCCGCCCGCTGCAGTTCGCGGCGCCGGTGCTGGGCGAGGGCGGCCAGCATGGCACGCTCGGCTCCGTCGGTCGCCAGCGACGGTATGTCGGCGAGCAACTGCAGAAGCACCGCCAGGTCATGCTCGTCGCCCAGCAGTTCGCCGAGCTGGTCGAGGGTGGCGGCGTGGGCGGAGACCACTTCGGGCCAGAGCGGCTCGAGGATCTCCATCTGATGACGGAGGTATTTGACCCGCTTGCGCCACTGGTGGAAGTGTTCCTCGACCGGTTCGGCGGCGGCGTGATCCATCTCGGCACGCCCGCGGGCGTAGGTGTTTCTCAGCCCCGGCTCGATAGCCTCGAAGGTGTCACGGATGCGGCGCGTGCCGGTCCGCTCCGAACCCGACTCGACCGGCCAGGCGGCGTAGCGCTGACGGGCCGCCCGTAGCGTTGTCACCACCACCGGAAACAGGTTCTCGTCTGCCAGGGTGCGCTGCCGGCGGCGTTCATGACGGTCGGTGAGCGCCTCCTCGATGTGAGCGAAGGCGGTCGGCGCCAGCTGCGAAGAGAACTCCGATCGGAGTCGGGCCACGGCGTCGACCATCACCCAGCCGTCGCGGATCGGAGCCAACAGCCGTGAGGTGTCCCGCAGCAGCCCGTTTTCGGCCCGGTACACCTTGGTTCCGATCTCCCCACTGACGAGACGCAGCGTCGCCCGGAGTCGCTTGATCGACTTGCGGGTCTCGTGCACCGCCCGGTCGAGTTCAACTCCGGACTCGAGTCGATCGATCGAGCGATCGAACTGCTCGAGGGTGATGCGGCGCAGTCCCCCAGGTAGGGATTCGGTCTCCCCCAGCACGAAACCGGCCGGAACGGCTGGAAGGAAACGGTGTTCGGTGGCTGGAATCACAACGCAAGCGTATCGTCCCAAACATGAGAACCAGCGCCGGCCTGCTCCCATTTCGGAGGGAATCCGGGCTGGAAGTCCTGATCGCCCACCCCGGCGGACCCTTCTGGGCGCGCAAGGACGTCGGGGCGTGGAGCGTGATCAAAGGCGAGATGGACCCCGGAGAAGAACCGCTGGCGGCGGCGGTCCGTGAGTTCTGCGAGGAGACCGGCTGGCCGGCGCCGGTGGCGGACGACTACCTCGACCTGGGATCGGCGAAGCTGAAGAGCGGCAAACTGATCCGGTGCTGGGCGTTCGAAGCAGACTTCGACCCGGCGACGCTGGTACCGGGCACGTTCCCGGCGGTCATTTCCGGGAGGACGGTGGTGGTGCCCGAGATCGACCGGGTGGCGTGGGTGTCGCCGCGAGATGCGGCCGACCGCCTCAACCCGGCGCAGGTGGCGTTCGTGGAGCGACTGGAGGCGGCACTCCCCTGACGCTGCCGGTTGGTACGGCCACGCCGTACCCTGGGGTCATGAGCGAGACACCCGAAACCGCCGACACCGACTGGAACGTCAAACTGGATCCTGCCCGCTATCAGGTGCTGCGCAAGGGCGCCACCGAACCCCCCTTCACCGGCGAGTACTGGAACACCAAGCAGAAGGGGCGTTACCTGTGTGCCGGCTGCGGGACCGAACTCTTCTCGTCCGACACCAAGTTCGACTCGGGGTCGGGGTGGCCCAGCTTCTGGGAGCCGATGGGCGATGATCGGGTGTCCTCCCACGTCGACAGGTCCCACGGGATGGTCCGCACCGAGGTCACGTGTAGCAACTGCGGCGGCCATCTCGGTCACGTCTTCGACGACGGTCCCCGACCGACGGGGTTGCGGTACTGCGTCAACTCGCTGTCGTTGGAGCTGCAGCCCGAAGACTGACTCACCCCGCCCGGGCGGTGACCTCTTCCACCAGACCGAGCAGGTCACCCGTCATCCCGACCGGGTTCGGAACGGTGTCGGCGTCGAGCACGGCGTGAACCACCGGACCCGATGGCGTGCGTACGGCGTCGAAGCGATCGAGCAGAGCCAGCATGCCGGTGTTCTCGGCGAGGACGTCGAAGTGCATCCAACGGATGTCGCGGTGCCGGGCGAGCATGGCGAGCACTTCGATGATGACCCGACCGACTCCACGGCCCTGGTAGTCATCGATCACCGTGATTGCGACATCGGCCGTCGTCGGGTCGTCGTCGAAACGAATGAACCGACCGATCGCCACCGGCTTGTCGCCGTCGAGGATTCCGATGGCTACATGATGGCGATGGTCCAGCTCGGACAGGTAGGCGAGCTGCCCTCGCGAGAGTGATGGCATCGGGCTCAGGAACCGGAGGTAACGCGACCGCTCGGACAGCTGGTCGAACCCGGTGAGGATGAGGTGCTTGTCGTCACCGGTGACCGGGCGGACGATGAAGATGGAACCGTCGGCCAGTGACAGCACTGGCGTCTGGGGGACGGCTCGTGATGCGATTGGCGGGCTGGTTGTCATTGGCAGGTGCTCCTGTGCGGTTCCTCTCAGAGAAACGCTTGCAATTGCAAGCATAGTCCCGAGGTGGAGGTAGTCACGGTCCAACTGCCCTTCTCGGCGCACTCGAAACCCCCTACCGCAACGGGTTGTAGCCAGCCACCTCGTGATGGGGGGTGTCGAGGTAGACCTTGGCTTCCGGTGCCCCCGAGAAGCGCCCGTGGCTCCATCGGATCTCGACGTGACCCTCGGTCACCACCCGCTCGCCGCTCAGACGCGACTCGGTCTCGGCCCGCCACAACACCACCGGCTGACCCGCCGCCTCGGGCAACACCTCGAAGCTGCGCACCTTGAAGCGGTCGCGATGATCCCAGGGGGTGGCGGTGCGGTACCGCAGGGGCGTGCCCCGTTGGTCGGCGCCGAGCACGAAGTAGGGCGCCGCCTCGAGCCGCAGCATGCGCCACATCATCTCGTCACGGCGGTCCCGTGCGAGCAGCGCCGCCTGCCACCGTTCCGCCGATGCAACCGCAACCGCCCAGGCGAACGACCGGTACACCGGTTGCACCGACAGCGGCCAGCTGCGCTTCAGCTCACGCTTGAGGGCGGCGCGATGGTGCGGCTCCAGCGACTCGACGCGGTCGGGCAGATGGGCCGAGATCTCGGCATGGCAGGCGGCGTAGAGCTCCTGATAGGCCTCCGGGGCCACCGACAGGAACCAGTCGCCCCCGTCGACCCGCCGCTCGGAAAGGCACCGGTCGAACACACCGGCCGGGGACACGTTGTGGAGCACGTTCGAGCCGTACTTGCAGCTGATCAGGTAGACGTGGTCGACCCTGAGGTCGGCCGGGACCTGTTCGTACCCGGGAGGCTTGTGCGGACCCTTCCACTCGACCCGGTCCGGGACCCGGCCACGGAGCCCGTCGGGCGAGTGCAGAAAACTGCGACCGTTCTCCCAAGCGGTGGCGAACTCGTGCTCATGGCCGCCATCGGCCCGGGCCTCGTCGAGTCGATCGAACTGGTCGGCGCCAACGTGGTGAAGCCAGTCGGGACGGGCCGCCAGCGCCCGGTCGAGGTCGCCGAACCCGAGCATCGCCAACCCCGTCACGATCTCGGTGATCTCGGTGCGAATGGCCGGCACGGCTCAGCCCCGGAACAACGGTGTGAACTGGAGCTGCGCACCCACCAGGTCGGCGGGCAGATCGGCGGTGTCGTACACGCTGATGTTGGTGTAGACATCGATGCCGATACCGGTCGCATCGATCCAGGCGGCGGCGGCCGCGCCCCAGCGCTCCTCCAGCAGTGCCAACCGTATGTCCTCGGCCCAGTCGTCCAGCAGACGGGGGTCGGTGCGGGCGATCACCTCGATGGCGATGACCCGTTGCAGCACGTCGATGTCGGCCGCCACGTAGATGGCCGCCGGCTCCGAGTGCACCACGGCGTAGGCGACCGGACCCACGGTCAGTACCGGTTGTCGATGTCGGATTGCCTCCAGAAGCCGACCAGGGGCGGAGCACCGTCGTCGAAGTCGGCATACCGGCGAAGCCTCGCCACCCCTTCGGCATCGTCGAACATCTCGATGGCGTCGAAGACACTCGACGGACCGGCCGCTCGGAGGGCGACCTCCCCTTCGCTTCCCGCCTTCGGAAGGTTCGACGTGATGATGATGACCTCGGCCCGATCGAGCCCGTCATCGACGATCTGTTTGACCACGTGGATTCGCCCCAATGCTTTCCACAGGGTGTCGGTTCGCATGAGCCCGGGGCGGACGGTGGTGAAGGCGCCCGAAACGTCGACGCACCAGCGACGACCCCTGGTGGACGCCACCAGGAAGTCGAACTGAACGCCGGCACCCTTCACCTTGGGCTTGTCCTCGACGATCTCGAAGCCGCAGTTCTCCAGCACCACCCGGGCGAGGTCGTGCGCCTTCTTTCCCTCCTGGGTGGCCCGAGCCTGGAAGTGCTCGATGCGGTCTTCGGGACTGTCCGGGATCTCGAGGGGAAGTGGGTCCTCGGTGGGGTCGTTGACCACCCGCGGCGCCCAGCGCTGTTTCTCGATCTCGAGTCGACGCCGCGCCACCTCGACGTACTCGGGATCGAGGTCGTAGCCGAGGCCCTTGCGTTCGGTGCGCGCCGCCGCCACCACGGTGGTGCCGGAACCGAGGAAGGGGTCGAGCACCACGTCACCACGGTAGGTGTACAGGTCGATGAGTCTTCGCGGCAGCTCGATCGGGAAGGGCGCCGGATGCTGGACCCGGCGGGCACTCTCGGAGTCGATGCGCCACACGTCGAGGGTGGCCTCCATGAAATCGTCGGCACTGAGGGTGCTCTCGTGGGGAAGCCCCTCGGCGGCCCGGGTCTTGGGCTTGGCCCGATCGAATCGGCCCTTCGAGGCCACGATCACCCGTTCGGTGATGTCCCGCAGCACGGGATTGGCGGCCGAGCGGTATGAGCCCCACGCCAGCGACCCGGTGGCGCCATCGGCCTTGTGCCACACGATCTCACCGCGCAACAACAGACCGAGGTCGTCCTGAAGAATGCAGACCACGTCTGCCGCCAGACTGCGGTACGGCTTGCGACCGAGATTGGCGACGTTGACGGCGATACGGCCACCCGGCTCGAGCACCCGCCCGCACTCGGCGAACACGTCTCTCAGCAGCTGCAGGTACTCGAAGTACGACGCCGGCACCCGACCGGCGGCAGCCAGCGTGTTGGGATCGCCGGTGACGGCCATCTCGTAATCCTTGCCGACGAAATACGGGGGCGAGGTGACCACCAGGGCAACACTGTTGTCGGGGATGTCGACCATGAACCGGCTGTCACCCACCCGGCACGGTTCCGCCAACACCTCGGCCGGCACCATGTTGACGGTGTCATCGTTACTCACGATCGGCGGGGTGAAACGGGCGTAGAAGGCCGACGAGTCGTGGTTCTCACGCTTGCTCACACCGAACGAAGAAGTCTCGGTGCCACGAGGCGGGGTGCGCTGCTCGTCGGGGGGTTCGGGCATGCGGACATCCTACGAGAAGGATGAGACAGAAACGGGGAGGTATCAACGTCGTCGACGGCAGCCCGCCGAGCCGATCATGAGGGACCCCTGAGCCCTGACCACGTTCAGGGTGATCCGACCGCCAAGCCGTCACGCCTGCCCGGGGCTTCGAGTCTGGGAGCGAGCATCGCCATCACGACACAGACGAGGGCGAAGACAACCAGACCGGGCCGCAGGGTCCCGGTGGCGTCGAAGACGAGGCCGGTCGCGGGTACCGCAACCGAGGCGGAGAGACCGAACGAGACAAGCGCCCACGACATGACGCGGTTGACCGCCGCCGGCGGCAGAGATCGTCCGAGGGCGGTGCCGATCACCGCCCAGACCGGGTAGTTGAGGAATCCGAAGCCGACCGCCGCCACCAGTAGCGCCCCCAGCGACGGCCACGCCGCCGCCAGCAACAGCGGCCCGGCGAACATGGCCGCACCGAGCTGCAACGCCCGCACCGGGCCCGCCCGGTCGATCATTGTGCCCATCACCGGTGCCGACACGATGCCCGAGACACCGCCGACCACGACCACGGCGGCACCAGCAACCGGGGAGGCGCCCAGCTCGTCGACCACCATCGCCACCACGAACGCCACGAAGGTGGAGGTCGCCGCCGCCGCACAGGCGGCGATCACCAACACCACCCACGGCGAGCGGACTTCGACCGCCTCCGCCGCAGCGCCTCCGGCGAGGATCGGCAGCAGGGACACGGCGAGGGCCACCAGCACCGAGATGGCGGCCGCAACCCAGAAGCCGATCCGCCACTGGGACGGCTCCGAAAGGAGTCCGAGCACGGTGGCGTTGACGATCAGCCCCACCGCCCCTCCGCTCGACGCCATCGACAACACCAGCCCCGACCCGGTACCGACGCCACCGATGCGAACCACGCTCAACCACCCCGGCGAGGCGAGCAACCCGATGGCACCGGCGACCACCGCCATGGGGAGTGGGTGGCGCGCCAGGGTGAACGCGCCGAAGCATCCGGCCATCGCCAGATGCAGACCGATCAGAACCGCCACAGGCGAGGTCCGACTGGGAATGCGACTCCCCGCCAACGAGCCCAGCACATACCCCACGGTGGAGGCCCCCACCACGAACCCGAGCCGGTCGTATCCCAGCCCGAGGTCGGCCGAGATGAGGGGGAGGAGCGCCGCCACCAGATACAGCCCCAGCCCGTGGGTCACCAGTTGTGACGAAGCGAGGACCGAGCCGAGGATGTGGGGCGACATCGAGCGGAGGCTAGATGCCCACCAGATGCAGCTGAGCGGATCTCATCCGACGCTCATGTCCGGCCTGTAGCGTCGGGTCGATGTCTGATCCCGTCCGTATCCTCGCAGTCTGCCTGGGCAACATCTGCCGTTCCCCCACCGCCGAGGCCGCCATCCGCGAAGCGGCGGCCGCCCGAGGGATGGCGGTGGAGGTGGACTCGGCAGGAACCGGAAGCTGGCACGTGGGCGAGCCGCCGGATGCCCGCATGCGGCAGGCGGCGACCGGGCTGGGCCTGATCATCGAGGGAACCGCCCGGCAGGTGTGCAGCTCCGACTTCGACGACTTCGACCTGATCGTGGCGATGGATCGACGCAACCTCGAGGACCTGCTCGAGATCGCCCCTGCTCACGCCGTCGACCGGATCAGGCTGTTCAGGTCCTTCGACCCCGAGGCCTCCGCCCCCGACGTCCCGGACCCGTACTACGGCGGCGATCAGGGTTTCGTCGACGTGGTGGCGATGGTACGGGCCGCGGCAGATGGCCTGATCGCCTCGCTGGACGGCGAGTGAGCTGGGCTTCGATCCACCGGGATGTAGTGGACGGTCGTCCCGTCCACGTCAAGTCCACCGGTTACGACGCCCGCCTGGAGGCCGAGGGGCTCGCCGCACTGGCCGAGGCCGGCGTACCGGTTCCCGAGGTACTGGCGGTCGACGAGCACCGGCTGGTCGTCGCCACGGTGGGCGGGCCCCCCTCGTGGGGCCTACTCGGTGCCGCCCTCGCTGGAGCGCATCGCAGCACCTCGAGGATGTTCGGCTGGCACCGGGACAACGTCATCGGTTCGTTGCCCCAGGACAACCGCCCCGGTCCGCACTGGCCCACCTTCTACATCGAGCGACGCATCCGACCGTGGCTGGCGGCGTTGCCCACCACGGTGCGGCGGCGACTGGAGGACGCCTGCGACGGCCCGATGGCCGACCTCCTCGACCATGGTGTGGCACCTTCACTCGTCCACGGCGACCTGTGGGCGGGCAACGTGGTGGACGGCGCCTGGCTGATCGACCCTGCCGTGCACTTCGCCGACCGCGAGCTGGACCTGGCCTTCGCCCGGGTGTTCGGAGGGATCCCCGACGAGTTCTTCGACGGCTACGCCGCCGCCTGGCCCCTCGACGAGGGCTGGGAACGGCGGGTTCCTGCCTTGCAGCTCTATCACCTACTGGTCCACGTCGAGCTGTTCGGGCGCAGCTACCTGCCGATGGTGGAGGCACGCCTCGAGAAGCTCCGCGCGTGAGCCGAGTCGCTCTTCGTCTGGGTAGGGTGCTCAGTCCTTGAGCGCCCCCGCTGACAGGCCCGCAACCAGCTTGCGCTGCATGGCAACGGTGAGGGCGGCGATCGGGATGATCGCCAGCGATGACGCAGCCGCCATCGGCCCCCAATCGAGCGTGCGAGCGCTGACGAAGCCGGCGATGAACACCGGTAGCACCTTTGCGTCCACAGACGCCATGACGACGGGGATCAGGAACTCGTTCCAGGCCAGCAGTGCCACGAAAATCCCGGTGGCGGCCAGCCCCGGACCGGCCAACGGGAGGACGACACGGAGGAGAACGGCCGCTCGGCTCGCACCGTCGACGAGGGCCGACTCCTCCAACTCATATGGGATCTGGTCGATGAACGACGTCATGACCCAGACGGTGAACGGCAGGTTCACCGTGGCGTAGACCAGGCACATCGCCCACAGGTTGTCGAACAGACCGAGGACGAGGACGATCTGGAACAGTGGGATCATGAGGACGATCCCGGGCATCGACCGCACCACGATGAGCGACGCCTCCAGCAGCCCCCGGCCCCGGAAACGGCGAGTGCGAGCGAGTGCATAGGCCGCCATGGAGCCCACGACCAGCGACAGCGCAGTCGACGCAGCTGTCACGATCACGGTGTTGACCAGGAACCGCACGAACTGGTCGTCGCTGAAGAGGTTCCGGTAGTTCGCCCACGTCGGTGAGAACGAGACGAAGTTCGGGGGGATGGCGAAGCTGTCCACACGGTTCTTGATCGAGGTGGACAGCGTCCAGAAGATCGGGAACAGCGAGATCACAGCCGCAGCCGCCAACACCAGGTAGGCGACGGCACGCATGCGACGGCTGGGGCCGAGCGCACTCATCTGGCGCCACTGCTCCCGATCACCCGGCGCCACAGGAAGTAGACGGGGAGCGTCAGCAGTGCCAGGACCACTCCGATCGCGGCGCCACGGGAGGTGGCGAGGAACGTGAAGCCGACCCGGTAGTTCAGGAGGCTCAGGGTCTGAGTCGCAGTCCCGGGGCCGCCGCCGGTGACGATGAAGATCGTGTCGAAGAGCTTGATGCCGTCGATGAGGCGCAGCATCAGTGCCACGAGCAACACCGGCTTGAGCATGGGCAAGGTGACATGCCTGAACACCTGCCATCCGCTGGCGCCATCGACTGCAGCCGCCGCCTCGGGCTCGGTGGGGAGACCCGCCAGCCCGGCGAGGAGGAGAAGCATCAGGAACGGTGTGGCCTGCCACGAGTCGACGAGCACGACGGCGCCGATGGCTGCCCAGGGATCCCCCAGCCACTTGACCTTCGATACCCCGACCTGGCCCAGGAGCCAGTTCACGATCCCGAGATCGGTGTTCAGCATGAATCGCCACATCAACCCCACCGCGACCGGGGTCAGCAACATTGGCAGCAGGAGCACCGATCTGAAGAACCGGGTTCCGCGGAGGTTCCACCTGAGGAACGCAGCCAGCATCATGGCGGCCGGCAGCTGGACAACGGCTCCCAGCACCATCACCAGCAGGGTGGTCCGCATGGCTGCGACGAACCCCGCCGAGAAAACCTCGCGGCGGTAGTTGTCGACGCCCACGAACGAGCCTCCACCCAGCGTGCCGAGGCTCTCACTCCTGAACGACAGATAGAGCCCCACGCCGACGGGGATGGCGAACAGCAGCAGCAGGACGATCCAAGTGGGGACGGTGAGCCACCAGGCGGCGTGGCGGTGCGACCCGTCGAGGGTGCGGCCCGGCCGACCACCAGGATCGGTGGTCGACCGGCCGCTTCCCGCTTGGGTGAAGTCAGCGGGGTTCTTCTGCGAGGACGTCAGTCAACTTCTCCTGCATCTCGGCGAGACCATCCTCGACCGAGATCTGGCCCGAGAGGATGTTCGCCAGCACATCCCCAACCGTCTTTTCGAACTCGGGATACACGGCGAGCTGAGGGTACCGCTCGACCCGCACGTCGGCGGGGATGTTGAGCAGCTCGAGGTAGGGGGTCTCGGCGAGCAACTCCGGGTCCGTCGTCGTCGAGATGCGCCCGGGCGCAGCGGCCCCTTCCTCGAGGAACTTCTTGGCATTGGGCTTGCCCATCACGTATTCCAGGAACTGCCACGCCGCATCCTTGTTGGCGCTGTCCGCAGGAATTCCGATGTTCCAGCCCGCCAGGTGGACCACGTCGGCTTCGCCCCTCGGCACCCGGGCGGTGGCGATACGGTCGGCGAACGACGACGTCTCGGGATCGACCACCAGCGGGTGATAGCCGGAGTACTGGATCATCTGACCGGTGTCCGCCGAGATGAACTGGTTGGTCGTGTCATCTCCACCGACCGAGATGGCCCCGTCGCTCGACACCGACAGCGTCTCGACGTAGAACTCCGTTGCTGCGATCGCCTCAGGCGTGTTCACCGTCGGGTTGAGGTCGTCGTCGTAGAGGTCACCTCCGAAGCTCCAAACGAGTTGGTACCACCACCACGCATTCACCGGAGTGGTGTAGCCCAGGATCTGCCCGCCGCCGAGGCCCGAGTCCTGGATGACCGCTGCGTTGGCCAGGTAGTCGTCCCAGGTCTCGGGCACCGACAGACCGAGTTCGTCATAGATGTCGGTCCGGTACCAGAGAAGGAACGGCTCCGTCGAGAGAATGAGCCCCAGGGTGTCGCCCTGATAGTCGCCGTAGTCCTGAATGGCCGGTGAGAAGTCGTCGATGTCGTATACCTCGGAGGAGGCGATCCGATCCTGCAGTGGCTCCAGGAAGCCATTCGACCCGAAGTTCGCCAGGAAGGTGTTATCGAACTGCACGACATCGTACTGCCCTCCACCTGCCTGGAAGGCCAGGATCTGCTTCTGGTGGGCTTCACCGTACGGAGTCTCGCTGATCTGGACCTCGATCCCGGTCTCGGCCGTGAAGTCCTCGGCCAGTGCCGTGATTGCCGTGGCATTGGGGCTCGGGATCAGGAAGACGGCGATCTTTTCGGTGCCGGAGTTTCCGCCGGCGGCGGTCGTGGTCTCGGCGGATTGACTTCCACCGCAGGCGGACAGGACCAGCGCCAGTGCAGCTGCTGTCGCCAACGACCGTCTGAGTAGACGGGTGCTCACAGATTCCTCCCTCGTATTCGGTGGGAGCCGCAGGGCTCACGAGCCGGATGCTATTGACGACGACGCCTATTTGTCAATAGTGTTAACGAAGTGCCATCGCTACCGCCCCCGGGATCGCTCGTGCTCGTCATCGTCGCCCACGCCGATGACCCAGCCCTGTTCTGTGGTGGAACGCTCCGCAGAATGGCCGACGACGGCGTCCGGCTTGCGATGATCCGGGTGACCGACGACCGCTTCGATTCCGTTGGGCTCGGCGTCGACGAGACGATCTCACGGAACACCCACGAGCTCCGGGCCGCCGCCGAGATCCTCGGAATCGGCGAGATCATCGAGCTGGGCTATCGAACCGACTCCCTGTCGGACGTGTCGGAGGTGGAACTGCGTGAACGGTTCATCTTCCATGTTCGGCGGCTCAGGCCCTATGCCGTGATGTCGTACGACCCCTACGGCGCCTACGGAGAGGACAACCAGGACCACATTCGGGTGGCACAGGCAGTGGACGAGACGTACTGGACCGCCCAGTTCGACAAACATCATCCCGAGCACTTCGAAGCCGGAATCGCGCCTCACGGCGTGTACGAGCGCTGGTACTTCGCTCGACGACTTACCGAGATCACCATGGCAGTCGACATCTCCACGAGCATGCGCTCGAAGGTCGAGGCGGTGACAGCCCATCAGACGATGATGCGGAACCTCGCCCATCAGCTTCGACTTCAGGCCCGTACCGGGGAGCACAACATCCCCGAGCTCGAGGAGATCGTGGTAGAAGGTGCGGCGATCGATCCACTGGTCGAGCGGCTGGTCACCGCCTCGGCCATGGCAACGGGCGCTCGCCATGGGTTGGATTACGCCGAAGAGTTCCGAGTCGTTCGCTTCTCGGGGCTCGAAGCGTTCTTCGAGATTGGAGCAGAATGAACCTCTTCCCCGTCGAGTACGGCATCGACCTGATCGAGCAGCACGCAGACCGGCTGGAGGGCGCCGTTGTGATCACCCAGCCAGAGGTCTGGTCGACGGTCAGCGCACGGGCTGGAAACGCGAAACCGGCGCACGTCGAGATGGCCGAGGACCTGAGCCCCGAGGGGCTCGCCGACCTACTGGGCCGGCTCCCCAGGAGACCGATCGTCGGGATCGGAGGAGGGGTGGCCATGGACGTGGCCAAGTGGCTTCATTGGCGTACGGGGGCGTCGCTCACCCAGATCCCCGGCCTGCCCTCGGTGAACGCCTGTTTCACGCGGATGACCGCACTGCGGGATGGCGGCATCGTTCGATACGAGGGCGATGCCGTTCCGGATGTCGTCCTCGTCGACTTCTCCCTCATGCGGTCGGCTCCGATCGAGATGCTTCGGGCCGGCATCGGCGACGTTCTCAGCTGCCACACGGCGCGCTTCGACTGGGAACTGGCCGTCGCAGAGGGTCACTCCCCCGACTGGGACGAAGAGGCTGCGAGCGCATCGAAGTCGTACCTGGCGGAACTGGAGTCCGCAGCTCCGGGGATACGGGAGGGGTCCGACGAGGGGATCATGCGACTGATGGAGCTCCATCGGGAGATCGGCTGGCGTTGCCACGCACTCGGCCACGCCCGCTTCGAGGAAGGTTCCGAGCACTTCTTCGCCTATTGCTTCGAGGAGGTCACGGGACGAACGATCCTCCACGGTGAGATCGTCACCCTCGGGGTCCTGGTGATGTCAACGGTGCAGCGAAACGACCCGCTCCGAGCCATGGCGATCGCCGACGCCGCCGGCACGCGGCACAAGATCGACGAACTGGGCATCAGCTGGGACGAGACAACCGCAACCCTTCGTCGGCTGCCGGCGTTCGCCCGGGAAGGTGGGTACTGGGAGTCGATGGCGCAACGGATGTCCTTGACACCCGAGCTGATCGCGGAGATCGAGGCGGCGGTCCGCTCGTGACTCCCTTGTCGCGTCGGACGTTCGCCTATATAGTTAATACTGTTAACGAATACTGCTCCGCATGACTTTCCCAGATCGCCACTCCCTCGTTCGACACTTGAACCTCCAACGGGTGCTCGAGGACCTGATCGACCACAGCCCCACCACGCGGGTCGAGATCGCCGAACGCACCGGGCTCTCGAAGCCGACCGTCAACGCGCTGGTCCGGAAGCTCGCCCTCGACGGCGTGGTTCGGGAGGAAGGCCGAACGAGCGGTGGTCTGGGTCGCTCGGCGACCCTCTATGCGTTCGAGTCGACGGCGCGGTTGGTCGTGGGCGTCGACCTCGGCGGGACGAAGGTGCGGGTGGGTGTCGCCGACCTGTCCGGACACGTTCTCTCCGAACATGTCGAACCCACCGATCGGCGCGGAGGGCGCGCTGTGATCTCACAGATCGCACGCATCGCCCAGAGGCTCGTGCAGTCGGAAGACTACGAGTGGGGCCGCGTCGTCGTGACATCACTGTCGGCACCGGGGGTTTTCGAGCCAGACTCGGACCACGTCGACCTGGCGTTCAACATCCCCGGCTTCGGCAATCTGGCTCTTCGGCGCGAGCTCGAGACTGCATTGGGGACCCCGATCATCATCGACAACGACGTGAACCTGGCCGCGATCGGCGAGCAGTGGGCGGGCATGGCGCGCGACGTTCCAGACTTCGCCTTCGTCGCCGTCGGCACGGGCATCGGCATGGGCCTGGTGACCGGTGGCCAGCTGGTTCGCGGCGCCCGAGGCGCCGCAGGTGAGATCGGATATCTCCCGATCGGTGAGGACCCGTTCACCCATCCCGAGGTGCGCGAACGAGGTCCTCTCGAAGAGGTGGCAGCTGCGTCGGGCATCCGAGCAGCGCTCCGGTCGGCTCTCGCGAGCGGGCTGACGAGCCGCCTGTCACCCGAGGCAGATGTCCCCGAGATCTTCCAAGCCGCATCGGAGGACGACCCCGCGGCGCGGCACGTCATCGACCAGGAGGCCCGGTGGCTGGCATTGGCGATCGGAGCCATCGCTTCGGTCACGGACCCGTCGCTGTTCGTCCTGGGTGGCGGCATCGGATCCAACCCCATGCTGGCTCCGGCGGTGCAGGCACACCTCAAGACGATCGCGCCGTTCGACATAGCCGTCGAGACGTCGCCGCTCGGTGACCGCGCCTCGGTAATCGGAGCGGTGGCGACGGCGCTGGCGATTGCTCGAGACAGACTGTTCAACGAGATCGGAGGCGACGATGAGTGAACTCGCACTGTTCGGCGGGACGCCGGTTCGCAGCGAGCCGTATCCGCAGTGGCCCAACTGGTCGGACGGAGAACGGAGCAGACTCACCGCAGTGCTCGATTCCGGGCGTTGGTGGTCATCGCAGGGAACCATGGTCAAGGAGTTCGAACGGGCCTGGGCTGCGTTCTGTGGTGTCGACACCTCGGTTGCGGTGACGAACGGGACGCACGCGATCGAGGTGGCTCTCCAGGGTCTCGGCATCGGCCAAGGGGACGAGGTGATCGTCACCGACTACACGTTCCTGGCCAGTGCCTCCGCCGTGGCAACGGTCAACGCCATCCCGGTGCTCGTCGATATCGACCCTCGGACCTTCTGCATCGACCCGGCGGCCGTCGAAGCCGCTATCACGCCCCGGACACGGGCCATCGTGGCAGTCCATTTGGCGGGCCATCCGGCGGACATGGGTCGACTCCTCGACGTCTGCTCGCGGCACGATCTGGTCCTGATCGAGGATTGCGCTCACGCTCACGGGTCCGAGTGGGAGGGGGTCCGCGTCGGTGGCATCGGCGACGCCGGGACCTTCTCGTTTCAGCAGTCGAAGTTGATGACGGCAGGCGAGGGCGGGGCCATCACCGTTCGTGACGCCGATCGGGGCGAAGACGTCCGATCGTTCTCGGACTGTGGACGTCGGAAGGGTGAATGGTTCTACAGCCACTACGTCCTCGGGGGGAACTTCCGAATGACCGAGTGGCAGGGCGCTGTGCTGCTGGCTCAGCTCGAACGGTTCCCGGAGCTGAACGACCGGCGCAACGCCAACGCCCTCGCTCTCAACGATGCTCTGGCTGCGATCCCCGGTGTCCGCCCACAGTTCCGGGACCCGAGAACGACGTCGCAGGGGTACTACTGCTACGTGGTGCGTCTCGATGAGGAGGAGTTCGGCGCCCCACGTGAGCAGGTGCGCAAAGCTCTGCTGGCCGAGGGCATGTCCCTGACGATGAGCTACCCGTCGGTGCACCTGCTCGACGTGTTCGCCGACCGGATGCTGGCGCCCCGCCATCGGGACCTGTCGGGTTGGCCGGACTACCGATCGCTCGAGCTCCCGGTCACACGCGATCTGGCGGCGACATCGCTGTGGTTCAACCACAAGACGCTCATGGACGAGAAGATCGATGATGTGGTCGAGGCGATTCGGAAGGTCCAGGCATCGGCGCACCTGCTCAGAGACACCGCATGATCGACCTGCCACTCTTCCCGATGGTCGAGATGTCACACAGGGAGGTACTCGACGGAGTCGGGCAGTACACGGCATGTGTCAACGACCCACCGTGGTCGAGCATCTCTGGGGGCGTGCCTCCGCCGGCTCGCATCATTCCCTCTTGGGAGATGGACCTCGGTCATCTCGAGTCACTGCTCGACGGTGAGCCGGACAGCGAGGTGGTGGTCGGCATCGGTGGCGGCTCGGCGCTCGACACCGCCAAGTTCATCGCATGGAAGACCGGCAAGCGGCTGGTGCAGATCCCCACGATCACCTCGGTGGACGCCGGTTTCACCGACGCAGTCGGGGTCCGGGTCGATGGCAACGTGAAGTACATCGGTGACGTCGTCCCCGAGACCGTGGTGCTCGACGTCGACCTGGTCAGAACGGCCCCTGCCCGTCTCAACCGGGCAGGGATCGGTGACATCCTCTCGTGCCAGACCGGCCTGTTCGACTGGCGCCTGGCCAGTGATCGAGACGAGGGTGTCCCGTGGGACGACGAGCTCGCCACCCTCGGTGCATCGCTCCTCGCCGAGCTGGATGCCAATGCCGACGAGATCGGCGCAGTGACTCCCGATGCGATCCGCTGGATGGCATCTGCCTACCGCCGCATCGGGGCAGGCTGCCGGCTGGCCCGCCACTCCCGATTCGAAGAGGGTTCCGAGCACTTCCTCGGCTATGCGTACGAGTTCCATTCCGGCGATCACCTGGTGCACGGTGAGCTGATCGCCATGTGCGTCGTGGCGATGGCGACGCTCCAGGGCGAGGGTGCCGACCGGGCCTCGTCGATCATCGCCCGCGCCGGTACCCGCGCCAATCCTCTCGACCTGGGAATCACCCACGACACATTCACCCAAGCTCTCGGCGACCTACTGCCCTACGTTCGACGGGAGAGCCTGGACTTCTCGATCATCGACGTCGCCACCCTCGACGCTCACACCAGCGAGCTTCTGTGGGGCGCCGTCACGAGGCTTCCGAGGGAGGAGTCATGATCAGAGCAGGGATCGTCGGCTCTCAGTTCGCCGGCACGCTCCACGCCGAGTCGTTGCAGGCAACCGGGCGGGTGGAGGTGGTGGCGGTGGCCTCTCCGTCGAACGCCGGCGCACTCGCCGAGCGGTTCGGTGCCCGCCCCTACCCAGACCATCGGGCGATGCTCGAGGCCGAGGACCTCGATGTCGTGAGTCTCGCCATCCCGAACAAGTTCCATGCAGAGGTGGCGGTGGCCGTCGCCGAGGCCGGGGCTCATGTCATCTGCGACAAGCCGCTGGCACAGAACCTGGCCGACGCCGACCGCATGATCGAAGCCTGCCGGGCGGCGGGCGTGCTGCTGCTCTACGGCGAAGAGTTGTGCTTCGCTCCCCGCTACCGGCGGGTGAAACAGCTCATCGACGAAGGCGCTTTCGGCAGAGTGTTTTCGATCTCACACCGTGAACGCCACGACGGCCCGCATGCCAGATGGTTCTACGACCCGGATGTCTCCGGTGGCGGGGCGTTGCTCGACATGGCGTGCCACGGGATCGAGCTCAGCCGCTGGCTGCTCGAAAAGCGCCCAGTGGAGTCCGTCTTCGCCAGGATCGGCAACTACCTCCACACAGCGGAAGCCGTCGAGGACCACGCCCTCGTCAGCCTCCGATTCGACGACGGCACCCTCGCCACCATCGAAGGGTCCTGGGCCGTGACCGGAGGGATCGACGAGCGTTTGGAAGTGGTGGGCGACGGCGGATCGGTGGTTGCCGATCTGGCAAGGGGCGGAGCCATGCTGGCCCACTCGGTGGCCGGGATCGGGTATGCCGCCGAGAAGGCCGGAGACACCCGAGGCTGGAGCCACGTCTCCTTCGAGGAAGCGTGGCAATGGGGATGGCCCCAGCAGTTCGCCCACTTCGTCGACTGCATCGAGGGCCGCACAGATCCGATCGAGACCGGTGCCGACGGGAGGGCGACTCTGGAGATCGTGCTCGCGGCCTACCACTCGGCGCGGACGGGCCAGGCGATCACGCTGCCCTTCCACAGCGACGCCCAACGTCCGATCCACCTGTGGCGATGACGGCGTTCGACGCCGAGATCGCCGAGCAACCCCAAGCCGCCCGCCGCTTCCTGCAACAGGCGGATGCCCACGTCGACAGCTGGCGGCGATTGCCTCGACCGGTGAGGGTGTCATTCGTGGGGCGAGGGAGTTCCGGGCACGCCTGCGAGTTCGGGTCGATCCTGCTCGAGAGCAGCGGGATCAGAAGCTCGGTGCTGCCGCCTTCGGTACTGAACGAGGGCGACATCGACCTGACCGGTGATTGGCTGGTTGCGATCTCCCAGTCGGGGCGAACGCCGGAGGTCATCGGGGCGCTCGCTCGGGCCCAGGGGGCGGGGGCTCAAACCTTTCTCTTCACCAACGGCGAGATCGAGCTCGACGAGACGACCGCCATCGACCTGCTGGCAGGACCCGAGCGAGCCATCCCGGCGACGAAGACGTTCACCAACTCGCTGCTCGCCACACACGTGCTTGCGCGAGCGCTCGCCGGCTCGGGGCCGGTCGAGGTGCCCGATGCACCACGTTGGATCGAACTGGGACTGCAGCTGGACCTGACCCCACTGATCGCCTCGATCGGCGACTCCAGTTCGGTCCTGATCGGCGGTCGCGGACCGCTGGCCCCGATTGCGCGGGAGGTCAGCCTGAAGCTGGGGGAAACGACCGGGATGTGGGCCTTGGGCGAAAGCTGGAACGAAGCTCAACACGGACCGATCCACGCCCTCACAGGAGTGCCCGTCATCCTGCTGTCGCCCGATCCGGCGGAGCCCTCCACCGTCGCCGCCCGTGACCGGTTCCTGAGCATCGGTTGCGTGGTCCGCACCATCGGGTTCGGCGGCGACATCGACCTAGGCGTGCCCGTGTCACCCGAGGAGATGGCGTACACCGGTGTCGTCATCGGCCAGCGGCTCGCATCGGCCCTGTGCCGGGAGCGGGGAATCGATCCCGACGAGCCCCGCCATCTGTCCAAGGTGACGAAGACCCACTGATGGCGCTTGACTCTCCCCTCGGGGGAGGCCCCACGATGGTGAGGAAAGGAGGAACCGCATGGACAATCTCGTTCCGATCGGCCGGTTCTCGAAGATGACCCGGCTGTCGATCAAGGCGCTGCGCCTGTACGACGAGCTGGGGCTGTTGGCGCCGGCGATGGTCGATCCGTCGTCGGGCTACCGGTACTACCTCCCGGGGCAGGCCAACCGGGCCGAGGCGATCCGCATCCTGCGCAACGTCGACATGCCGCTGGAGGAAATCGCCGAAGTCCTGGCCGAACCGGAGTCGTCGCTGGCGGCGAAGCGGCTGGCGATGCACCGGGACCGGCTGGCCGAGCGTCTGGCCCACCAGGAACGGATGCTGCGGTTCCTCGAACGACTCATCGATCGAGAAGGAGGCATCATGCCGTACGACGTGACCATCGAGACCGCACCCGCCGTGACGGTGGCAGCGGTTCGCCGGCGCACCAATCTGGCCCGGGTCGGCGCGGTGTTGGCCGAGGCGTTCGGCGAGGCGGCCGGCGCCGTCTCCCGTTCCGGAGCCCAGTTCGCCGGACCGCCGTTCGTGGTCTACCACGACGTCATCGACGAACAGACCGAAGGCGACATCGAGGCCTGCATCCCCGTTGCCGGAAGCTTCGCCGGTTCCGACAGCGTCCGCTGCGAGACGCTGCCCGAGACCCGGGTGGCAGCCACCATGCACCACGGCCCGTACCCCGAGATCGCCCCCGCCTATCACACCCTGAGCGGGTGGATCCAGGAGCACGGCCACCAGATGGCCGGCGCCCCCCGGGAGGTGTACCTCAACGACCCGGAGACCACCGCCCCCGAAGACCTGCTCACCCAGGTGCAGTGGCCGATCGAGGCCGACGAATGACCGCCATCGACCGGAAGAAGGAGCTCCGGGCCTGGTACTCGCCAGGCCCGGAGCCCGAACTCGTAGTGCTTCCTGAGCTCGGATACCTGATGATCGACGGCGCAGGCGACCCCAACACGGCGCCGGCGTACACCGCGGCGGTGCAGGCGCTGTACGCCAGCTCCTACGGCATCCGCAAACGAGTGGCAGACGAGACCGGTCGCACCTACGTGGTGATGCCGCTCGAAGGTCTGTGGTGGGTGCCGGACATGACCCGCTTCACCACCAGCGCCAAGTCGGAGTGGCAGTGGACCATGATGATCCTCCAGCCACACGAGACCACGGCCGGGATCGCCGACGCCGCCATCGCCGACGCCATCGAGCGAAAGGGTGTCACATCCGGGGTGAGGCTCGAACAACTCACCGAAGGTCGATGTGCCCAGGTGATGCACCACGGCCCCTACGCCGAGGAAGGCCCCACGATCGAGCGACTCCACGCCTTCATCGCTGCCGAAGGTCTGAGCCTCGGCGGACACCACCACGAGATCTACCTGAGCGACCCGCGCAAGTGCGCTCCCGAGCGGATGCGGACCATCATCCGACAGCCGGTCGAATGAGACGAGGCGTCGCCAAGAGACGCGCCCATCGCGTCGAGCGGCCGGGTTCAGCGGGCGCAACATAATGCCGGTTCCAGGGTGGGCCAGCAGCTGTTGCGGCGCCGCGAATATCGAGCGCTCGGCCTGGGCCGAACTCGTGTGGCCTGAAGACGCCGAGTCAGCCCGACCCGCTTCCGAAGACCTCGCTCAGTCGTCTATCGGGGTGACCTCGGAGGCGGGCGGCGCCTCGATCGAGATCGGCTGGCCGATGTCGAAGACATCGAAGGTG
>JBHJOH010000103.1:0-4016 GCA_050329955.1 Acidimicrobiia bacterium
AACCGGATCCGGCCGATACCCTCACCATCGTGGAACTCCTCTTCTCCGCTCTGCTCATCTTCGCCATGCGTCTCGCCGATGTCAGCCTCGGCACCCTCCGAATCGTCCTGCTGGTGCGCGGAAAGCGTGGTTGGGCGGGTGTCCTCGGATTCTTCGAGTCGCTGATCTGGGTGCTGGCCGCACGTGAAGTGCTCGGCAACCTCGACGAACCGATCAAGATGGTGGCCTACGCCGGGGGCTACGCCGCCGGCACCATGCTGGGGTCCACCATCGAGCGGTGGCTCGCCATGGGGAGCGTGCTGGTGCGGATCGTGGCCCCCGTCGAGTCCCCCCACGCCTACGAGGCGCTTCAGGACGCCGGGTACCCGACCACGGTGTTGAACGGCGAGGGACGTGACGGCGCGGTGAGGGTGGCGTTCTCGGTGCTGCCACGGCGCGAGTCCCGTCGCGCCCTCGCTCTGGTGGCCCGTGTCAACCCCGACGCCTTCGTGACGATCGAAGACGCCAGGCACCTCGACCTCACCTCGAGACGGTCGGCGGCGGCGCTGAGAAAGTAGCCGTCAGTCCGGGCCGGGAGGCTCCCGGTAGGTGGCGACGACGGGGACACCGTTCTCGATCGCCAACTCCCAGATGGACCCCTTGCGGCACTCGAACATGCCGGTGGGGCTGCGCAGCTCGACTCCCCGTCGGGCCAGGCGATCGAGCAGATCCGGGATGACGTCCCCGTGTGAGCACAGCGCCACGTTATGCCCGGCGAGGTCTGTGACCAACTCGAGAGCTCCAGACGAGTCGGCTCCCTCGCTGAGGGCCTCGTGCTCGATCACGTCGAGCCGGGTCGCCTTAGCGAGCGGTTGCACCGTCTGCACGCATCGGACATACGGGCTGGAATAGATGGCGTCGACACCGGCCTTGGATACGACCGCCGCAATCGCATCGGACTGTCTGCGGCCCTTCTTCGTGATGGGGCGGAGACGGTCGTCCCTGTCCCAGGCCGCCCGGTCGCCGGCGTGGGCGTGGCGGATGAGGTAGACACGCCCCGATCGGGCTGCCGGTTCGATGCGGGGGTCGTCGAGCAGGTCGCGGTCGTACTCGTAGGAGAGCATCTGGCGGGCCTCGGCGAGCGCGACCCAGCGGATCTCGTCGACTTCGGCGTTCCTCTTGAAACCGTCGCTTGCGGTCGGTCGCATCACGAAGTAAACAACCGTCTTGGGACGGCCGTTGTTCACCGTGTAATGCTGGTCGCCGAGCCGGGTGACGATCCGTGCCCGGTAGCCGGTCTCCTCGTGCAGTTCCCGGAGGGCCGCCCTCTCAGGGGTTTCGCCGGGGTCGTCCTTGCCTTTGGGGAGACTCCAGTCGTCGTAGTGGGGCCGGTGGATCACCAGCACCTCGACCCCGTTGGCGGATGGCCGCACCACCACCCCTCCCGACGCCTTGATGGTGCCTGTGCTCACGAAGGACAACCCCGTCGGATCCTCGTCCCACTGAGGGGTACACGATGGCGGGGGGGAGCAGTTCCAACCGACTTCATGTCGGGCAGACTATCCGGTCGGGGCTGCGGTACCAGTAGCGGTCGCCCGGCCCGGTCAGACGGTGGTGATCCGGCCGAGTACCGCCCGGTGGATGATGTCCCGTTCGGAGTCGAGCAGGGCGTTGTGGATGGATCGATCGAGCCACACCAGATCGCATTTCGGTCCCAGCGCGTTGGCCAAAAGCCGTGCACTGCGCGGGTCCACCGATTCGTCGGTTCTCGATTGGATCACCAACGACGGACGGCGAAGACGCCGCGCCGACCGGTATGCGTGGCGCATCACCTTGAAGAGCTCGGCGGCGGAAGCGGTGTGGTAACCCTCGTAGGTGAGCCAGTAGTCGGCGACCTCGGGATCGAGCGGTGGCGGCGGAGCCTCCGGCCAGCTGACCTCGGGCACGAAGTGATGCGCCACGGGGGTGAGGTAGAGCCGTTTGTTCTTCACCAGGATCGGGCTGTTGATGGTGGTAACGCTGCTGGCGGCCACGGCCTGTGCGACGATGATCGAGAGCAGGCCACCCATCGACAACCCGGCCAGATGTACCCGCCGGTGATCCGACACCGCTCGCGCCGCCTGTCGAACCGAGCGGATCCAGTCGTCGGCGCCGGTGCCGGCCATGTTCGTGGGCGATGTGCCATGCCCGGCGAGGAGGGGAACGTTCACCGTGTAGCCGTGCCCGTGCAGGAACTCGGCCAGCGGCCGGAAATGCGCCGGGACCCCGGTGAACCCATGCGTGAGAACCACGGCCTCACCATTGGAGCCGTCGAGTCGGAACGGGGCGGCGAGAGGGGAGAAGAGGTCGGGAACCACCATGTGAGGCTACTGGCTGCTGGCTGGGAACGTCCGACGTCCGACGCAACACGCAACACGCTTTCTGGCTGGGAGCTGGGAGCTCATCCTGTCACCTTTTTCTCGTCGTAGCCGAGGAAGAGGATGGCGGCTCCGATACACAGCACCGTGCCGACCAGGCCGGACAGGCGGATGCCGAGGTCGTCGCCGACGTCGCGGCCCAGGGTGGAGAGGGCGGCGAAGCTCATCACGCCGAAGGTCTGGCCGAACTTCTGCATGAGGGTGCGGGCGGCGAAGAACATGCCCTCCCTTCGCTCGCCGGTCGCCTGGGCGTCGTGCTCGGCGATGTCGGCGAGGACGGCGCTCGGGAGCACACCCAGGAATGCGATCGGGATCGTCAACAGCAGCACCACCAGGTAGGCCTGGCCCAGGTCGGGAAGGGGCAGGTTGCCGAGGAAGGGAATCAACGCCAGCACGAATGCCATCCACACGAAGGCGATCACCATCAGCGGCTTCTTGCCGAACTTCCGGGCGGTCACATTGACGAGCGGATAAAACAGCAGTGAGATCACCACCAGGGCGGCGAGCAGTATCCCAACCAGCGCCTCGTCCTGGCGGAGCAGGACGGTGACGTAGAAGAGCAGGCCGGTCTGGATGATGGTGAAGCCGGTGAAGTAGGCGAAGTCGGAAGCCACGAAACGCCGGAAGTCGACGTTGGCGAAGGTGGCGCGCACCGCCGCCCCGAGCGGGGTGCTGGTCGGCTGGGCATCGGAATAGCGCTTTTCGTCGATGGCGAACACCGGCACGTACATGCAGACCACGGCCAGCCCGGCCAGGATCGCCACCGCCGCCTGGAACGCCCGCACCGGTTCCAGGGTCATGGCATCCTCCAGGATCGCCGCCACCACCGGTGTCAGGCCGCCGATGATCACGCCGATCGCATAGGTGCCCGAGATCCACGTCGCCAGGTTGAGTCGTTCCCGGGGGGTATGCCCCAGCTCCGGGAGCAGCGCGAAGTACGGGGTGGCATAACACGTGAAAGCCAGATAGAACCCGAACTGGACGACCACCAGCCACACGATGTTGATGGCGGACGGTCCTTCGGTGGGTGGTGTGAACATCATCACCAGCAGGACCCCCGCCGGCAGGGCGCTCCACTTCATGAACGGAATGCGGCGCCCGTCGCGATGCCCCAACCCGTCGCTCTTGCCGGCGATCCAGGGGTCGGTGATCGCATCGAACAGCCGCCCCGACGCTGCGATCAGCGTGATTGCGTTGAGGATCCCCAGGAACGTGGCCGTGGTGATGAGCGTGGGCAGCCCCGCCGCCTCGGGCGGCAGATAGAAATACACCAGGGCGATGTTCACCACCGAGATGAGAATCGACCACCCCAGCTGACCGATCGAATACGCAAACTGCTTGGAGAGCGGAAGTGACTCAACGGTGGGCTGCACGGCGGCAGGCTAGACGAGCTACGAGCATCGAGCATCGAGCAAGTATCCACCTTCTGCACAATGAGGTCGCGCGGATAGGGGGTAGCTTTGTCCCCCTCGAGCTTGCGAGAGGGGGAAGGGGCCCCCGTGAGGAACGAGCGGGGTAGATGCTCCTATAGATGTCTAGTGGGGTTGGGTGAGAATCCTGTAGACGTCTCGAGCGACGTAGCGTTTGAGGCAGCGGATGATTTCGCGTTTGGTTTTGCCT
>JBHJOH010000104.1:0-15315 GCA_050329955.1 Acidimicrobiia bacterium
GGGGGGACGCCCCCCCTTCGCCCCCCCGCCGGTAATGCCCAGGGGGGACGACCCCCCTTCGACCCCCCGCCGGTAATGCCCAGGGGGGACGACCCCCCTTCGACCCCCCTCCGGTACTCGTCACGAACAATCGCGTGTTTGGCCGGGGGAGTGAAAGCGTTTGCGTTGGGTGTTGCCACGTTCCGGGCGTTCTGCGTTCTGCGTTCTGGCTGGCAGCTGCAACACGAACCCTGAAGCGTAAAATGGTTATCGTCGGAGGTCCGACACTCGTGGACCAACCGGCGGAATCCTGCGTTGTACCTCCCGAAGGAGGTTCGAATGCAGAACAATCGCAACGACATCGGACTGTTGGTATTGAGGCTCACGACCGGTGGGCTCATCGCCTTCCATGGATTCAGCAAGATCGCCTCGGGGATCGACGGGTTCCAGGGAATGGTGGAAGGGCTGAGACTTCCACTGCCGACGGCGTTCGCCTGGGCGGTGGCGCTCTTCGAGTTGGTGGGCGGACTGCTCGTGATGGCCGGCTTCGCCACCCGGTGGGCCTCGATGGCGTTCGTGGCGCTGTTCCTGGGCACCACGTTCTACGTCAAGTTCGGACAGATGGGTGCCGGGCTGATCAGCGGTGACGCCACCGCCGAGGCCGACCTGCTCTACCTGGGCGCATTCGCCGCTCTGGCCATGCTTGGCGCCGGCGCCTACTCGGCGGATGCCAAGGCCGGCCGGGAGACCCCCGCCCGGAGCAGCGTCACGGTCGGCTGATCCGCCTCAGCCCAACGTCACACCCTGATGAGCTCGAGCGGGTAGTCGTGAAGACTTTCGCAGCCGTCGGCCGTCACCACGCACAGGTCGCCGGTCTGCACCCCCACGGTCTCATCCAGGGTGATGACGTTGGGCTGGATCACCATCGTCTGGCCTTCCTGGAACACCCACGGGTCGTCGACCTGGGTGGTCCGGCGGGTGCGCATGCTCGGAGGAAGCAGACCGATCCCGAAGCCATGCAGCAGCCCGTCACGGATGGTGTAGCCGGACTCCTCGATCATGTCGGAGGCGTCCCACACGTCCTCGTGGGTAGCACCGGGCTTGATGGCTGATCGCACCGAGTGATAGACCTCCTCGGCGACGCGGTGGAGGTCGGCGATGACCGGTGAGGGCTCGGCCCCCACCGTGTAGGTGCGGAGTCCCTGACCGGCGTAGCCACCGTGGGAGATGGAGATTTCGCACGACACCCCGTCGCCCACTTCGATCCGTCGCGACGACAACACCTGCGAGGGGACGCACCGATCCGGACTGGCCATCGGGGTTGACGCCAGGTAGTAGAAGGTGGTGAGCCCGCCCTCCTTCAGGTAGGCGCCCTCGATGGCGGCGGCCAGCTCGTACTCGCGGATCCCGGGCACCAGCGCCTCGGCGAGCGCCCGCAACGATGCGTCGGTGTGAGCCGCCCCGCGCCGGAGCCACTCCAACTCCTCGGCGCTCTTGGTGACCCGAAGCGCCCGGAATCCGGGGGTCACGTCACGGAACGAGAGCGACTCGGCGACCGCCCGCATCCGCCCGTGGTGCTGATACGGCATGAGCCCGACAACACCGACGGTGCGGGCGCCACGGCGGAGCAGTTCCTCGGCGATGGTGGCGCCCGAGTCGGTTCCTCCCCAGCGCACATCGTCGAGGTGGCTCACCTCGGCGGCGTTGGGTACGTGGTTGTAGCTCTGGACCAGCAGGGTCGGGTCCTCGTCGAGGGAGAACACCACGTAGTTGTCGCGCATGCCCAGGTAGGTCGACAGATAGTGGACGTCGGCCTGGAGGGCCCGTCCCAGGGCGGACCAACCGAACAGGACAAGCGCATCGATGCCGTCCTCTTCCATGAAAGCCCGCACGCGGGCGTACCGCCGGCGGTATTCGTCGACGCTGAATCGGGGATAGGCCTGTTCCGTCATGACACGAACGCTACCGATCTGCTACAAACGATTGCATGCACGGCGAAGATATTTTCGGTTTTCGACAGGTCGGCCACCACGACCTGGGCGGCTACGGGGACGGCATGCAGGTGATGCGAGCGGGCGACGCCCTCTACGTCGGTCACTTCGGTCCGAGCGGGATGGGCACCACCGTCCTCGACGCCTCCGACCCGACCGACCTGAAGCTCGTCACCCAGTGGAAGGCCCCCGAGGGCGGGCACAACCACAAGGTGCAGGTGGCCGACGGCATCCTGATCACCAACTTCGAAGCGTTCCGGGGCGGCAGCCCCAACCGGGTGGGTATCGCCATCTTCGACCTGTCGGACCCGTTCGCTCCTCGCGAGGTCGGATTCTGGAACTCGGGCGGCAAGGGCGTGCACCGCATCGTCTACGAGGGTGGCCCCTACGCCTACATGTCCGCCACCCCGGAGGGTTTCTCCGCTCGTATCTGGGTGATCGTCGACGTCTCCGATCCCACCAACCCGGTGGAGGCGGGCCGCTGGTGGTGGCCCGGGATGAAACAGGGCGAGGAGCACCTCCGGGACTGGCCCGAGCATGAGGAACGCTCGGTGCACCACGCCATGGTCAACGGCGACCGCGCCTACCTCGGCTTCTGGGACTCGGGCATGGTCATCCTCGACATCTCCGACCATTCGGACATCAGGACGATCTCCCACATCAACTGGGAGGTGGGCGGGAACACCCACACCTGCCTGCCGCTCCCGTCGAAGAACGTGGTGGTGGTCACCGACGAGGCGGTGAAGAACAACTGCGAGGGCGACCCCCATTATGTCCGCATCGTCGACATCTCCGACGAGACGAACCCTGAGGTGATCGCCATCTGCCCCGAACCGGAAGGTGACTTCTGCGAGCGGGGCCTGCGTTTCGGGGCGCACAACCTCCACGAGAACCGCCCCCACAGCTACCGCAGCGAAGAGCTGATGTTCACCACCTACTTCAACGGCGGATTGCGGGTCTACGACGTGTCCGACCCCCGCAATCCCACCGACATCGCCCACTGGATCCCCCAATGCCCGCCCGACCAGGAGGCGTGTCAGATCAACGACGCCTGGGTGGCCGAGGATTTGCTGGTCTACGCCACCGACCGGGTCAACGGTGGCGTCTTTGTACTCGAGCCGGAGGAGTGGTTGCAAGAGCGCATGCGGGCCGGCGCACTCTGAGACCAGGCCGGCGCCGTCAGGTGGGTGTGCAGACGCTCAGTCGACGGGTTCGCAGTGCCGTGGCTGCCCGCTGGCGCTCGTCCTCGCTCCACGAGTCGTACGCACGCCGACCGATCACCGAGTGCGCCCAGTCGACATCGCCGGGCGGATCGATGTCGACCGTCCGCTCGAAGGGCGGCGTGACAGCGAGCGGCGCCAACTGCGCCCTCAGTCGTGCGATCTCGGCTTCGAGGTCGTCGGCCTCCGCTCGCAGCGCGGCGACCTCGCCGCGAGCACGACGCACCAACCTGAGCACGAACTCGTCGACGTGAGCGGGCGAGTAGCCGTGGGGAACGACCGGGAAGCTTGGCGAGTTGAACGACATACTCACCTATCGACCGTGGCAGCCCACTCGCTTGATCCCACCCACGGGCCAAATCGAGTATGCATGCACGGACTAGTCCGGAGTGTTCCACCGACTCGACCTCAGCGAGCGCGTCAAGCGTCACTCGCTTCCCTGCCGCAGGTTCAATGGACAGAAGCCAGGTCGACCGAAAACCCAGAACACCACCGCAACCACTCCCACCAGCACGGCGTTGGCTCCGAAGGCCGGACCGAACCCGGCGACATCGGCCACCGCGCCCAGGACCAGTGGACCAATGAACAGACCGAAGTCACCGGCGGGTCGGTAGATGCCGAAGGCAAGCCCGCGGGCCTCGGCGGGTGCGGTGTCGGCGGCGAAGTCGGCCGGCGCCGGCCCCGCAATCGAGGTGGCGATCGCCTGCAGACCCGCCGCCACCAGGAACCAGGTGAGCGTGTTGCCCGCTGCGAACACGGAGAGAGCGATCGTCATACCCACCAGCGCAGGAATGATCAGGAAGCGCCGATTGAACCGATCGGCGAGGCTGGCCGTGAGCGGCAGCGTGAGCAGGTTGATCGCCTCCATTCCCGACAGGATCAGACCGATCTCACCTGCACCCAGACCGAACTCACTCGAGCCCTGCAATGGGAGGAGGCTGGCCCGGGCGGTGCCCCGGGTGAGGAAGATGATCATGACCACCAGCAGGATCGAGGTGTAGGCCCGCGACCGGAAGAGCACCTTCACCGCCCCTCGGTTGCGACCCTTGGTCGACACGCCCGGCTCCCGCACCTTGAGGGTCTCCGGCAACCGAAGGGCGCTGTACGCCGCCGCCGTCATCGCAAACCCGGTCACCACCCAGAACGGTGTTCGCAGCCCGTACAGCTCCGCCATCAGCCCCCCGATGGCCGGACCCACCGAGACGCCCAGTTGCAGGGCGGCCTGGTTGGTGCCGAGGAAGCGCGCCCGACGATCGGGAGTGGCGATGTCCGCCAGGAACGCCATAGCCCCCGTCATGTACATCGCCAATCCGACGCCGGCAACGAAGCGCCAGGCGATGAGGACACCGATCGAGGGAGCCAGACCGGAGCCCACCATCCCCACCGCCACCACCAGGGGGCCGCCCACCAGCAGCTGCTTCCGACCAACCCGGTCGGAAGCCAGCCCAAGCGGAGTGTTGAGGACCATCCGGGCCAGGGCGAAGGCCGACATGGTGGCCCCGATGGCGACCAGGCCCACGTTGAAGGTCTCGGCGAACAGCGGCAGCACCGGAGCCACGATGCCCTGCCCGAGCATCACGATCACGGTTGATCCGGATACGGCCCACAGATCGGCTTTGCGGACCGGCCCGTCGCTCAGATGAACTCCCCGTTCTCGGCCATCTCCACCGAGAAGAGCCGATCGAGGCAGAACATGAGGTGGGAAAGAACGTCGTCCTCGATGATGGAGGTCATGGTGTCGGCCTTCAACGCGAACTGAGCCATCCGCTTGACGAGCATCTCGTTCGGCTCGGCTAGCGATTGCTGGTCGGCGATGACCTGGCGGGCCGCGGCTCCGTAGGCGTCGATACCGGCGAGGGCGGCATAAATCGCCGCCTCCATCTCCTGGGTCTTCCCGGCGATGAGTTCGTGGGGTTTCACAGCCATCTCTCCCATCTCTTCCAGCGGTAGGGCAGCTCCACGAAGGTGCCAGGACCCTCGGCGTCCTCGACCAGGCGGAGCAGTGCCTCGATGACGAGGTGCTGCTGATCAGGGCGGTTCGGCTCACCGAGGGGGTTGCCCATCGGGAACCGCGCATAGGCCGCTCGCGACACTCCGACCCCAAAGGTGATCTCGGGGCGCAGTGACACCGTTGCGGTGGCGATGCCGGCCCGTTCCAATGCACCCGATACCAGTCCGACCGACCGGTGGCACATTGGTCAGCCAGGCACCAACAGCGCTATGTCGACCTCCATCTCGGACAACAGGCCGGCGACGGTCGGGCCCAACTGGTCGGCGATCGGATCGGGGTTGGGGTTGAACCCCATCATCCCGATGTGGATGGGCGACGACGACCCGACCCTGCCCCGCTCGACCAACTCGAGGAGGCGGTCGATGGGCAGCACGACGTTGGTGTCCAGCTCGGCCGAGGACGTGTCGTAATGGGTGTGGGTGAAGCGCACCCGCCACAGGTCGGCGTCGTCGGGGATGATCCGGTGGGTCGGGTCACCGGCGACGGTCTCGACGTGGAACGGCTCCTGGTCGTCGAGATGGGCGCCGGCGGTGGTCAAAAGTGCCACCCCGCACTGGGAAAGCGGCTTGGCCGGTCGTGCGAAGGGCACCGGGTCGTTGCGACGCGGGTTGGAGCCGTGATGGGTCTTCGCTATGAACGAGATCCACTCGTCGTACTTCTCGGCGAGTCCGGTGGTGTCGAGCTGCTCCATCTCCACGTGTACCTCCATCGCCGGACCTGCAATCGATTTCAAAGCTACGCTAGTCCCCGGAGCCCATCCCCGTTGCAGGAGCACCATCCATGACACTCGAGCTCGGATTCGCCCCCTCAGAGGACCCCTTCGTCGTTCAGCACGGCGGTTTCTACCGCCGGTGGCTGGCCATGATCGACGACATCTCGGAGCTGGAAGCCACCGTCGCCAAGCTCACCGGCACCACCCACGACGTATGGGTCCCGGTGTGGCGCGAGGTGGGCGGGGCGCACGAGGCGCAAGGTGATCGCCTCGAGGCAGCCGGCGACTACGAAGGCGCTCGCCGCGCCTACCTCCAGGCCAAGACGTACTACGCCATCGGCCGCTTCCCCGGAGAGGTGAGCGATGTCAAGCGTTCCATCTCCGACGACTGCTCGCGTGCCTACCGCAAGGCCTGCGCCCATCTCGACCCGCCGGTGGAGGTGGTCGAAGTGCCCCATGAGGGCAAGACCATTCGTTCCCACTTCCGGGCTCCTGAAGGCGCCTCGGCGGACGCCCCCGTGGCCGCCGTACTCATCATGTGCGGCGCCGACGTGTTCAAGGAGGACCGCGGCTGGGCTCAGGAGTACTGCCTCGAGCAGGGCATGGCGTCGCTGGTGATGGACGCCCCCGGCACCGGAGAGAACCCCTTCCCGTGGGCACCCGAGTCGGTGACGGCATGGGTGGCCGCCGTCGACTGGATGGCGGCGCGGTCTGAGGTCGACGCCGACCGCATCGGGGCCTTCGGGATCAGCCGCGGCGGGTACTCGGTGATGCAGCTGGCCGGAGTGGCCCCCGACAAGGTCAAGGCAGTGGTTGCGAGCGCCGGGCATCCCTTCGGCTACCAGATGTCGGACGCCGAGCTCGACGAATACGTGGCCGTCCGCAACCTGCGCTCCACCTGGAAGTTCGGTGCCCCCGACGGCCAGCCGTCCTTCGCTCCCACTTCTCGCGAGAACGAGCGGGAGAGCTTCCAGCGGTGGGCCCTGTCGGAGCTGGGTCTGGTCGAGCGGATCACCCAGCCGGTCTACATGGTGAACGGCAAGAACGACCACCTCGCCCCGATCGGCAACATCTACTTCATGTTGGAGAACGGCCCTGCCATCGGCCGCCAGGCCCGGGTCTACGCCGACGACGGGCACTGCGCCTTCAAGTACTTCAAGGAGTGGGCGCCGGCGTCGTTCGCATGGTTGGCGGAACACCTGTCCAAGTGACGTTCACCGTTCACCGTTCACCGTTCACCGTCGATACGCCGTGATCGGCCTCACTCTCGGGCTCTCTTCGGCGATCTGTTTTTCGTCGGCCGCCATCTGTTTCAAGATCGGCCAACGGACCCAGGTCAAGGACAACGGGCTGTGGCTGAGCATCGCCATCAACGCCATCATTCTCGGGGCGATCGTCGCCTTTCGAACGTGGCCGTCGTGGAACTTGGAAGGGTTCGTGGCGCTCGTGATCGGTGGCGTGGTCGGCACGGTGGGCGGTCGGTCGTCGAACCTGAAGGCCGTGAGATTCATCGGTCCGAGCCGGGCCAACGCCTTCCTCACCGCCAATCCGGTGGTAGCCGCCATCGGAGGCTGGTTCGTCCTCGACGAGACCCTCGGGTTTCAGGAGTTCATCGGTGGCGCGCTGGTGATCCTGGGTCTCCTCTGGCTCATCCTGTCCCGGTCGGCTCCGGCCGCCGACACCGCCGCTGTGCCAACCAAGGGGTACTTTTGGGCGGTGGCGGCAGCGGTGTTCTTCGGGTCGGCATTCGTGTTCCGGAAGTGGGGCCTGGAACGTTTCCCCGGCTCGGTAATCGGAGCCTTCATCGGAGCCGCCGCCGCATTCCTGGTGGTGACGATGGTCGACGCCAGGGGCCGCAAGCTCGTCACCACCGTCAAAGCCAACTTCCGGCCGATCGCCTGGTGGTACATGGCAGCCGGCATCTTCACCACGCTGGCGTTGCTCTCGCAGTTCAACGCCTTCCGCTATCTGCCGGCCTGGGTGGTGGGCATCCTCCAGGGCACGCAGGGCATGTTCACGCTGCTGCTGGGCTGGCTCTTCCTCCGCCAGGAGGAGAGAATCGATCGAACACTGATTGGCTCGATCGTGCTGGTGATGGCCGGTGTGGTCCTCATCGGCCTCGAGATCTGAGTCCTCAGCGCAACAACGGGTGAATATTCGGTAGACAGGTGTCTCCACAGTCCCGTTCTCCGGGGCAAACTGAGGATCACATCAATTTTTGTACCAAAGACGGAGAGAGAACGATGACCACCAACGTACCGACACGACATCAGAAGCTGACCTCCTGGGTGCAGGAGGCGGCGGCGTTGACCACGCCGGACTCGATCCTTTGGGTGGACGGCTCCGATGAGGAGTATGACCGCCTGTGCTCGGAACTGGTCGATGCCGGTGTGTTCGTTGCGCTCAAGGGAAAGCCGAACTCGTTCTGGGCGATGTCCGACCCCACCGACGTGGCACGGGTCGAGGACCGCACCTTCATCTGCTCGGTCGATTCCGACGATGCCGGCCCCACCAACAACTGGGTGGACCCCGTCGAGATGAAGGCCACGATGACAGACCTCTATCGCGGATCGATGCGGGGTCGGACCATGTACGTGATCCCCTTCGTGATGGGTGGACTCGATTCGACCCATCCGATGTTCGGCGTGCAGCTCACCGACTCCCCCTACGTGGTGGTGTCGATGCGCATCATGGCCCGCATCGGCTCGGCGGTGCTCGAAGCCATCGGCGAGGACGGGTTCTTCGTTCCATGCCTGCACTCGGTGGGCGCCCCGCTCGAGCCGGGCCAGCAGGATGTGGCCTGGCCCTCGAACTCCGCCAAGTACATCTCACAGTTCCCCGAGACGCGGGAGATCTGGTCGTTCGGTTCGGGCTACGGCGGCAACGCCCTGTTGGGCAAGAAGTGCTACGCCCTCCGCATCGCCTCGGCGATCGGACGCGACGAGGGCTGGATGGCCGAGCACATGCTCATCCTCAAGATGACCGACCCCAAGGGCGGCGTGCACTACGTGGCGGGCGCCTTCCCGTCTGCGTGCGGTAAGACCAACCTGGCGATGGTCGAGCCCACCGTCGAGGGTTGGACGGTCGAGATGATCGGCGACGACATCGCCTGGATGCGGTTCGGCGAGGACGGCCGCCTGTACGCGTCGAACCCGGAGGCCGGTCTGTTCGGGGTAGCGCCCGGTACGGGCTGGGTGACCAACCCCAACGCCATGCGGGCGGTGGACAAGGGCGATTCGATCTTCACCAACGTCGCCCTGACCGACGACGGTGACATCTGGTGGGAAGGGATGACCGACCAGGCGCCCGCCCACCTCATCGACTGGCACGGAAACGACTGGACCCCCGACTCCGGTGTGGTGTCGTCGCACCCGAACTCGCGTTTCTGCACCCCCATCCGCAACTGCCCGATCCTGGCCCCCGAGTACGAAGCACCCGAGGGTGTGCCGATTTCGGCCATCCTCTTCGGTGGACGCCGCCAGACCACCGTGCCGCTGGTCTACGAGGCCCGCGACTGGAACCACGGTGTCTTCATGGGCGCCACCCTCAGCTCGGAGACCACCGCCGCCGCCACCGGCGCCGTAGGCGTGGTGAGGCGCGACCCGATGGCCATGATTCCCTTCATCGGCTACCACGCCGGCGACTACTTCCAGCACTGGATCGACATGGGCAAATCGGCCGACGCCGCCAAGCTGCCCAAGGTGTTCTACGTCAACTGGTTCCGCACAGATGACGAGGGCGACTTCCTGTGGCCCGGCTACGGAGAAAACAGCCGTGTGCTGAAGTGGGTCATCGAGCGACTCACCGGCGACGCCGCCGCCGTCGAGACCCCCATCGGCTACGTCCCAACCGCAGACGCTCTGGACACCACCGGCCTCGACATGACCCGGGAAGCCCTCGAAGCAGCTCTGGCGGTCGACCCCGAAGAGTGGAAGGCCGAGATCCCCATGATCGAGGAGTGGTTCGAGAAGATCGGTGAGAAGACGCCGGCGATCCTGCTCAGCGAACTCGACGTGTTGAAGGCGAGGCTGGGGGCCTGAGAAGGAGAGCTTCGAGCATCGAGCATCGAGCATCGAGCAAGTATCCACCTTCTGCAAAAGGTGGGAACGAGGCACCACGCAGGAGCGCGCTCTTGCTGGCAGCTGGCAGCTGCCCGCTATCGGCTGGCGAGTACCTCGGCGACTTTCGGCACGATGGCGGTGTCGGTGTTTGGTGAGAAACTCACCAGGATGTGGTCGGCGCCGTAGCCGAGGTAGGTGTCGATCAGGTCTGCCATCTGCCGATCGTCGTTCGGGTAACGGAACTGGATCGACAGCTCGATGTCGGAGCGGGGGCGGCCGATGGCGGCCAAGGACTGCTCGAAGGTGGCCAGGCTGCGTTCGAGCAGGTCGAAGTCCTGGTCGAAGTCGGGGTAGTTCCACTGATCGGCCCAACGGGCGGCGATCGGGATCGTGCGCTTGGGCCCTACTCCGCCGATCACGAACGGGGGCCGGGGCTTCTGCACCGACTTGGGCTCGAAGCGGGCTTCACGGATGGTGATGTGGTGACCCTGGTAGCTGAAGATGTCCTGGGTGAACAGGCCGTCGAGGACGGCGAGAGTGTCCTCCAGGCGGTCGAAGCGTTCAGTCAGCCCGGGTAGGCGGATGTCGAAGGCGGTGTGCTCGGCCTCCTTCCACCCCGACCCCAGCCCGATCTCGATCCGCCCGTTCGACATCTGGTCGAGGGTGGCGGCCTGCTTGGCGAGGATCGCTGGGTGGCGGAAGGTGTTGGAGCTGACCATGGTCCCGAACCGGATCCGCTCGGTGACGGCGGCGAGGCCCCCGAACAGCGACCACGCCTCCATGATGGGCAGTTCGGCGGGGGCCTTGGGAGGATAGAGGTGATCGTTCAACCACACCATGTCCCAGAAGCCGCCCCGGTCGGCTTCGACCCAGCAGTCACGCAGCGTCGGCCAATCCGTTTCCTGCGCCCAGATCTTGAACGAGTACCGCACATCGGCCTCCAAAAGGAAGGGGTCCGCACCGGCGGGAGGAAGGAGTTCTGGTGCGGACCAGGTTGAATGTGTCCTCGATCAGTCCAGGGTGATGCCGTTCTGTGCCAGGAAGGGCTTGACCTCGACGGTCTGGCCCTTGAGCCGGTTGGACTCGATGGCGGCGTGCACCACTGTGAGAGCACGGATCGCCTCGTCGGCTCCCACCTCGATGGTTCCCTCACCACGAATGGCGAGGGCGAACTCCTCGAGCTGCTCACGGAACATGTCGGTGTGAGGCAGGTCGACCGGAGTGCGCTCGACCTGGCCGTACGCCTGGGAGACCAGCGAGGAGTACTCGTCGGCTTCGTGTGCCTCGTCCCAGTGGGTGAAGTCGAGGTCGTACATCAGGTTCTGCTTGGTGCCCTGCAGGCGGATCTGATAGATGCCCGGCGAAGCCCATCCGCAGCCCAGGTAGGCCAGGGCGCCCGACTCGAACTCCAGGATCGACATGGTGGCGTCAGGAACCTCGGACGGCGTGAACAGCTTGCGCTGAACGGCGGTCACGGCTGCAACCGGGCCGAGCAGGTACTGCAGGTTGTCGGCGTGATGAACACCCAGCTGGATCAGCGGGCCGCCCGGGGTCTTGTCGAGATACCAGCGCCAGGTCTGCGGAGTCAGCTCGAGACCGCGCTCGTTCGAGAAGTTGGCTTCGGCCATCGAGACCCCACCGAGGGTTCCGTCGTCGATCCACTGCTTCATGACCCGGTTGCCGGACAGGCGACGGGCGCTGTGACCGACCGCGAACAGCCCGCCCGTGCGGGTCACGGCGTCGCGGATGGCGAGGGCGTCCTCGAAGGTCTGGGCGATCGGCTTGTCGGTGTAGACGGCCTTGCCCGCCTCGAGTGCCGCCGTGATGACCTCCCGATGAGTGTCGTTGGGGGTGGTGATGATCACACCCTCCACATCGGGGTCGGCGAGCAGCTCGTCGAGGGTGGCGGCCGCCTTCGGAACCCCGTAGAGATCCTGGAACGCCTTGCGCTTGTCCTCGGAACGGGTGAAGCACGAGTGCAGTTCGATCACGTCGCCGCGCTGAGCGCCGCGTGCCAGGACCTGGGCCCAGCGGCCCAGCCCGATCGAGGCGAGGCGTACCTTGTCCGTCATGGTTTCTCCTTTTGTCTGCGATCTCGTCCGGTCAGCTGACCGTGATTTCGGTGTCCTCGTTGTTCGAGGCGAGGTCGGGATGCGGGAAGAAGCAGACCAGCCGCATCCCCACCCCCTCGTCGGGGATGGTGGCGTGGGCGACACCAGCCGGGATGTGGACCACATCCCCCGCCCTCACCTGGGTCAGGGTTCCATCCAGCCACACCTGGCCCGAACCTCCCTCGACGTAGACCACCTCTTCGGAGTGAGGGTGCCGGTGAGCCGTCCGCCCCGGGGTGCGTTCCAGCTCCACCAAGCGCAGGCTCGACGACGGTCCCCCCTCCGGGAAGGGGTTGGCGGAGCGCCGACCCGGCAGGTCGGCGAAGCCGAGCGAAGCTCCGGCGACGACGCTCATGGGCGTTGGCGGAGGGCGAACACCGCCTCCGCTTTCTTGGCGATCTCGCCGGCGATGGTGTCGGCGAAGTCGGCCGCCATCGCCTCGGTGGCCCAACGGGGATTGCCGTACCAACCGTGCTCGTCGATCTCGGTGACATCGGTGATGTAGCCGTACATCTCCTTGGAGCGGCGCATCTCGTCGAGCGCGATGGCATGGTCGGGGCGGGTGGCCTCGCCGGCCAATGCCACCTTCACCAGTTCCGGGTCACGTGCCATCACCGACAGCACCTCGATGCCACCCCCGTGGGTGAGCTCGCCGCCCTGGGCGGCGTAGACCCGCTGAGCGGTGTAGCAGGCGTGGGCGGTGATCACGTACACACCGGGGTGACGGTCCTGAAGGTCGGTCGCCACCCCGTCCATCGAGGCGATGTTGCCCTCGTGCCAGTTCACGAACACGAACCGATCGACACCCAGGTCGACCAGGTCCTCACAGACATCGGTGAGCAGCGCCTCGAAGGTGGAACGGCGCAGGTTGATGGTGCCGGGATGCCCGGCGTGGATCGGGGTGACACCGTAGGGACCGAACGGGACGAGCAGGGCGTCGAGCTGGACGGCCAGGGCCTCTGCCACCACCTCGGAGGCGATGGTGTCGGTGCCGCAGGGCAGGTGTGGGCCGTGCTGTTCGACCGATCCGATCGGGATGATGGCGGTCTTGGAACGCTCGACGAGCGCCTTGACCTCGGGGCTGGTGAGGTCATAGATCGACTGGGGGTTCACGATTCCTCCTGGGGTTGGATGACGGCGTTCAAAGGTGTCTGACCGGCGAGCATGCGGGCGGCCTCCTCGGCCGACTTACGGCGAAGATCGGCCTGGCTCTCCTCGGTGTACCAGGCGGCGTGGGGCGAAAGGATCATGCGATCGATGACACCCTCATAGGGCGACAGATCGGGTGGCTCGGGGGAGAACACGTCGAGGGCCGCCACCGTGGGCGCCCCGACCGCCAAACCGGCTGAAAGGGCGGTGGGGTCGATCAGCGAACCCCGGGCGGTGTTGACGATGGCGCTCCCCGGTTTCATCCGCCCGATCTCGTCCGCCCCGATGAGGGCGCCCCCACCCTGGGGCCCGGGGGCGTGGAGTGTGACGAGGTCTGAGACAGACAGCAGCTCCTCGAGCGATACCGGCTCGGCCCAATCGACGTCGGGGGTGATGTAGGCGTCGTGGACGACGATGCGGCCGAATCCCACGGCATGGAACAGCTCGGCGGTTCGGCGTCCGATCCGACCGAAACCGACCACGCCCACCGTCAGCGCCGACGGAAGATGGAGTGGGCGGAGGGAGGCGAATCCCCAGTCACCCTGACGGACCAGGCGGTCGGCCTCACCGAGGCGTCGATTGGCGGCGAGGGCGAGGGCGAGGGTGTGCTGGGCAACGGCCTCGGTCCCGTAGTCGGGCACGTAGGCGACCGTGTAACCGAGAGCCCTGGCGACCTCGAGATCCACGTTGTCGACACCGATCCCGGATCGGACGAGCGCTCGACAGGTGAGTCGGTGAAGAACCTCTCCGGTGAACCTCGGCAGGGATCCGATGAGAATCACATCGGCGTCACCGGCGATCTCGACGATTTCGTCAGGCGTGGCTCCGGGACCGGCTACGATGTCGATTCCGGCGAGCACGCCTTCCTCGATGACGAAATCCGGATACCGGGTGCCGAGAATGGCGACGATGCTCATGAGTGGCTGGCCAAAAACATGCCCACACTCTAGGACAACAATCGATTGCAGTCATCTCCGTTTCGTTGAATGGCAATCGAGTCCCACCAGGCTGACACACCCGGCACAGGGCACGACGCAGAAACGTCAGGGGATCAGCACATCGCGGCCGATCACGACGCCATCGCGCACCCGCTGATGCAACATCTCGGCATCCTCCAACGGGTGGATCTCGGCCACCATCGGCTTGATCACACCGCGAGCGACCAGGTCGACCACAGTTGCCAACTCATCCACCGAGACGTTGCGGCTCCCCCGGATCTCCCACTCGTTGCGGTAGATCGCCCCCGGATCGATCGTCCAGTTCGAACCGGTGTGCGACCCGACGATGACCATCCGGCCCCCCTTGGCCAACGACTCGAAGGTCTGAGGCATGGTGGCGGGACCCACCAGCTCCAGCACCGCATCGGCACCCTTGCCGTCGGTCCACTCCCGAATCGACTCGGACAGTCCGACCACGGTGGGATCCACCACGGCGTCGGCCCCCAACCTGAGCATTGCCGCCGCCTTGGCCTCGCCGATGTCGACGCCCATCACCGACGCTCCCAGCATCCAGCCGAGCTGAACGGCGTGGAGCCCGACGCCGCCGCCGGCGCCGGTCACCACCAACCGCTCTCCCGGCTGAAGCCGCATGCGAGCGGTCAGGGCGTGAAACGGGGTGCCGATGGCGTTGGCGAGGATCGAGCCGGCCGGGAAGTCGATGTTGCCGGGCAGTCGCACCAGCGTGCGGGCGGGAATCGAGATGTATTCGGCATACCCACCGGGGATGTTCACACCAACGTGACCCTGAAACGCCTCGCAGATGGTCTCGCGACCCCGGAGGCACCACCGGCACCTGCCGCACACCAGATACAGGGTTGCGGCCACCCGATCGCCCTCCGCCCACCCGGACACATCCGATCCCCATGCCGCCACCTCGCCGGCGATCTCATGGCCGAGGATGTGGGGCAGCTCGGCGCGTTCGCGGCCGCCCGCCCGAATGGCGAGATCGAAGCGGTCGACGGCGCAGGCCTTGACCCGGAGCAGCACCTCATCGGCTCGGGGCACCGGTACCGGAAGCTCTCGCAGCTTCAGCTCACCGCCGTACTCCTCAACCACCATTGCGCGCATCATTGCCGGGATCAT
>JBHJOH010000105.1:0-26362 GCA_050329955.1 Acidimicrobiia bacterium
CCCTCCGCACGGTTGCGGTGGCGCCCGATGCCGTCATCCACTGGTTCCCGACGACGACCGGCGAGCTCGCCCTCGAGGTGCAGCTCTGGGACGAGTGGATCGGATCGCCATCCGGCTACCTGGAGTGCCCCGGGGAGTGGTGCATCGCCTGGCTCTTTGTGAACGAGGGGAGCGTGACAGAGGTGCTGCAGCAGTACATCCCGTGACGTGGTGAGCGGTCAGCCGGCGCGTTCGAGGTCGCGGACCGATCGAACCACCAGCCCGATCCCGCCGAACAGCAGCACCAGCACCACGATCAGGTCGAAGGCGCTCATGCGGTCGAATCGGAACTCGACGCTGGCGATGGCGCCGATGATGAGCGCCACCAGCGAGCCCACCGCCAACAGCCAGCCGTACCACTTGTCGGCGTCGTAGAAGATGATGACCACCCCGATGATGAAGGGGATCAGGATCATGCCGCTGGTGACGCCCACACCACCGATGCCGAACATGCGGCCACCGAACCAGCTGACCACCTGCAGGGAGTTGAGCAGCAGGTAGGCGCCACCGATGGTCATGGCGGTACCGAGCAGGAACTGGGGGATGCCGCCGGGACGGCCCCCCGCACCGCGCGGGAACGGGAGGCGAGGGTCGCTCATCAGCCGCTGCAGGCGAGGTTCGACCAGCTGCCCGTGTTCTGATACACGATCCAGGAGGCGACGGCGGCGTTGGCGCGGGGGTCGAGGATGTCACTTCCGCCGTGGCCGGCTGCCGCGGCGTTGTCGGCCCATTGCTGGGGTGTGATCTGGAACAGGCCTGCCGCCCCGGACTCGGAGTTCTGGTATCCGGGATCGAAGCTGGAGGCGCACCACGCCGACCTGATGGCGCGAGCCACGTCCTCGGCGAGGAAGGTGGCGGCGGCGAGTTCCCGCACGGCAGACTCGTTGAGCACCGTCGAGCGAACGAAGGTGGTGCTGGACCGCGATGGCTGTGAGGTGGCAGCCTCCTCGCTGGCCACAGTCGTCTGGGTGGTCACCTCGACTGCGGTGGCGGTGAGCCCGCGACCACCCGGGAAGGCGAAAGCCATAGCGGACACCGCACCGGCGTCGCTGCCGAGATCGGCTGCGTAGGTGACCGCTACTGGTGGGTCGGCCGGTGTTGGACCGGACGCGTTGAAGTTTGCGAAGCCGACCACCGCCAGCAGCGACACCACCATCCAGGTCGCCACCAGAGCGATTCGATGCACTCTCATGTACCTCCACCCTGAGAACTCGGCCGGGGGAAGGCTTCGTTCTGCGGGCTCGATGAGAATACGCCACGCGCGGCGATTCGAGCAACTACAGCCTGGCAGATATTCCCAGGTAGCGGGGAGCGTGAGCCGTCACCCGGCCACCACCGACCAGGCGATCAGCAGCTGGGCGGCGTAGTACAGGGGCAGCCCAACGCTGGGGTTGATGGGTTCGGATGTGACGAAACGCTGCCGTGCCACGAACAGATCCGAGGCCGCGAACAGGACCGCTCCAACGGCCGCCAGTGGACGTTCCGGACCTGCTCCGATCCCGGCGGTCAGCATCAGGCAGATCACCACCACGTAGATCGGCACGGCCACAGTGAACGGTGCCTCGAGGTGCGGGCGCAGCCAACGCATCACCACCACCGCCAGCGTGAGCGCAAGCAACGACCCGATCCCCAGCCAGAACGGATCGGTGGCGTCGAGCGCCAACGCCACCAGGTAGGCGACATGTCCGAGCAGGAACGCTCCGAGTCCCAGCATGAAGGAGATGTCCGATCGGCCCATCAGGGCCACATCCCCGATTGCTCCCAGCACGAGGCCGATGACGATCAGAGTGGTACGGGTGCCCGGTTCGAGCGGTTCCACCAACACGAGCAGGAAACCGAGCGAGGCGATCGGCTTGGCGAACTGGCCCCGGTTCGCCCGGATCGAAACCACCAGCCACGCCGTGGCGGCCACGGTGAGGCCGATGCCGATCATCCGGTGCCGGCGGCGAGCATCCGGCCTGCCACCGAGGTCCAGGCAACGCTGGTGGGGTCCAGGAACCCGAAGTGGTCGCCGCCTTCGATGGTGGCCAGCTCGGCCGTCCCACCGTTGTCCCGGGCCGACTGAACCAGCCGTTCGGCCTGGGAGTGGGGAACCCGGTCGTCGGCGGTGCCGTGAGCGGCGAGCAGCGGAAACCCGAACCGACCGTGATGGGCGGGCGACAGCGGGGTCGGATCGGCACCGGCCAGGTAGGCCGGCGTCGCCCCCGATCCGAGATCGTCGTCGATGGCGGCCACCAGGTCGTTGACCCCGCCCATCGAGACCGCCAACCGGGGAGGCATGCCCGCTCCCGACAGCTCGGCAGCCGCCATCACCGCCAGCTGGCCCCCGGCCGAATGCCCGGCGATCACCCAGTCGGTACCGTCGACGTCCCCCGATTCGATGGCGGCGCGTACGGCGGCGGCAACGTCGTCGACCGAAACCCGCCCGCCACCACCGGAACCCACCCGTCGGTACTCGACGTTGAGTGACGCCATCCCCCGGCGAGCCAGGTCCACCGCGATGTGCTCGGTGGTGTCGCGGGTCCACATGTGGCGCCAGAACCCGCCATGAACGAGTACGGCCAGGCGGGCCGGGCCGGGTCCGGTGGGAAGGCGCAGGTCGGCGACCTGATCGGGAGCGTCGCCGTAGCGCAGCGTGGTGAACGGCCACGCCTCCCGGGCAAGCAGATGGCGCAACCCCCACCGGTAGCCGTCGACACCGCGTCCGTAGATGGTGTAGACGCAGGCGGGGCGCACCGCCGAGAAGCGTCTCCAGGTTTCGCGTTCCTCGACGTTCGAGATGTGCACCTCGACGGTCGGGATCTCCACCGATTCGATGGCGTCGTGCAGTGCGTAGGAGGTGTGGGTGTAGGCGCCGGGGTTGAACACGATCCCGTCGACCGAGCCCCGGGCGTCGTGGATGCGATCGATCAACGCACCCTCGTGGTTGCTCTGGAAGGTTTCGGCCTCGACACCGTCGGCGGCGCCCCAGGCATGGAACATCGTCTCCAGATCGGAGAGCGTCGTCGAGCCGTACACATCGGGCCGCCGGGTCCCGAGCAGGTTCAGGTTGGGACCGTTGAGGAGGAGGACACGCATGGTGGCCCCAGGCTATACGGCGGCGACGTTGACCCGGTGGGTCATCGACAGCCTCCGTCCCATCTCGGTCACCTCAAGGGGCAGCGGCTCTCCTGTCACCTCGGCATAAGTGCGCACCTCTTCGAGGATCGCCCGGCGGACGTCCTCGATCGAAATGCCGGGCAGCTCGTCCTCGAGTGATCCGGCAGTCCCTGGCACCCACTCGAGCTCGAGTGCCTCGTAGACGGGTACGAGCACCTCTCGGAGCCGGTCCGAGCCCGACACCACCACCACACCGCCGATGTGGGCGGCGCCCTTGACGAGACGCTGGCCGACCCCCATCACCTTGATGCGGCCGCCGAGGTTCACCGAGAAGGCGCCGGGGCAGTATTCGCCGGGCACCTCGCCGATGCGGGCGTCGGCTCCCAGCGATGTGAGGGCATCGACCATGATCCCGGCCAACCGCTCGAACCGCTCGTGCACGCCGGCTCGCGGGTCCACCGCCGGCATCGCCCATGAGAACGCCAGCGTCCCGGTGTGGAACACGGCGGCTCGCCCACCGGCGAGCCGTTCCACCACCTCGAAACCCAATGACCTGGCGGCGGCGATGGCGCGGCGGTAGCCGGGAGCGAGCACATCCTGGCGACCGAACGCCACCACCTCGGAGGTCGGGTGGAGGCGGAGCGACTCACCGATCTCGCCGGTGCCCACCGCCAGGGCCACTGCGTGCGACAGCCCGGTGTCGAACGGACCGGCACCATCGGTGCTCTCTTCGATCAGGTTGATCCGGCGTGGTGGAAGGAACGGCATACAGGTCCCCACGCTAGATCTGCCCGGCAACCAGTGGGAACGGTCGGGCGACGGGATGACCCTGGAACCGAATCGCATTGCCTGGACGTTTCATCTGTGAGGGGCAACAATGGAACTCCGCCCGAGGGGACCATGTCCGGTAGACGATCAACTCTCATCCTGGTGTGCGCGCTGGCCCTGTCGGCGTGCTCGGAGTCGTCGCTGTCGGAACTGGGTGGCAGGTCCTCGGAATGGATCGGCAGCAACGCGTCGGCGACGGCTGCGGGCCCGGCCGCCGTCGAGCAGAATGTGGTGCGTTCCGTCGAGGTCGACTGGGTGAACGACGGTCTGGGGTCCCCTGCCTCGATCGGTTCACCCGAGGAGGTCCTGGCAGCGATGGTCGCCCGGACCACCGGGCCCGACCGGTACATCCAGGCCAGCCGCCTCGAAGTCGCCACCTCCCTGCCCGGACTCGGCTTTCCCGACGTGCTTCCCCCCGAGGTCGTGGCCATCACCTCCCAGCTCGTGGTCGCCGCCAACCGGGAACGGCTCGACGACGAGGTGTTCGCCGCCTTCGGGCTGTGGACGGTCGAGCCGTACACGAAGTCGCGCAGCGTGGGTCAACGGGGAACGTTCACCGTCACCGGCATTCAGCCCGACAGCGCCTGTGAGCGGTTCGCGGCCGGTGCCGTCGCTGCCTGCACCAGTGAAACGATCGGCGCCCACGAGACGGTGCGCATCGATGCCGAGTCCGGGCAGACCTGGGTGTGGTTCGACGAGACCTACGAGTATCAGCTCTTTCTGCGCGGCCCTCTCGACAAGAACGGCGAGATCGCCGACTTCATGGTCCGCAACGAGGTCAGTTTCGTCAGCGTCGCCGATCCCACCGCCAGGGTGCTCGGGACCCAGGTGACGGCGACCGAAGAGGAACCAGCCGCCGAGGACGGCGAAGACCAGTAGCCGGCTCAGCCGGAGGGTTGCTGCCCCGTGATGGTGTCGGCGGCGATCGGAAGGCGCACGGTGAAGGTGCTCCAGCCGTCATGGTGGTACTCGATGCCGCCGCCCATGCGGTTGGTCAGCTCCAGCGAGACCGCCAGGCCGAGCCCCATCGATGGCAGCGTCCCGGGACCGGCCCCGCCCGAGGAGTAGTGGTCGAACATCGATGCCTGCAGCGATGCCGGGATGCCCGACCCGTTGTCCATGACGTCCAGCGTCGCCCACGGCTCGTCGGTGCCGCACCGGATCAGACACGAGGGGCCGCCGTACTTCCAGGCGTTGACCACCAGGTTGCGGACGATCTGACGGACCCGCCTGCTGTCCGCCCACGCCGTGACGCCGCCCTCGGTTTCGACCTCGACCGTTGCGTTGAACTCGGGCGGCATCGAACCGAGCGCCGCCAGGACCTCGGCATGAAGATCGATCACGGTCGGAACGAGGGTGAGTTGGGCGTGTCGGGAGCGGGCCGCCACCAGCAGGTCGTCGACGATGTAGCTGACCTCACTGGCCTGCCACGCCACGATCCGCAACAGCTCGCGCACGGTCTCGGCGTCGAAGTCACCCATCGAGTCGCGTAGTTCGTTGGTGAAGCCGACCACGGCCGCCAGCGGCGTTCGCAGCTCGTGACTCACCGAGGACACGAAGGCGTCCCGGCTCTCGATCGCCTGACGGAGTTCGAGCTCGGTCGCCTGCCGCTCCCAGTGAGCGGCGAACATCGCCGCCACCGCCTCCAGCATCGAGCGTTGCTGACGCAACCATCGGCGAGGCTCCAGGTCGATCAGCCCGATACTCGCCTTCCAGGTGCCGTGCACGAACACGGGTGCCACCAGCTCAGCCTGGATGCCGCCGAGCGTGGCGTAGACATGCCGGGTCGCTGCGTCGAGGTCGTCGGGACTCTCGATGGACAGAATGGCGCCTGCTGACAAACGATCCCGCTGCTCGGGAAGGGTGTTCCATGCGAACAGCTCGAAGAATCCGTCGAGATCCGCTCTCCGGTCACCGGACACGGCGGCGTAGCGGGTCTCGGCGCAGAACCCCAGTTCGGGGTGCTCGACGTTCTCCTCGATGTAAACGGCGGTGCCCCCGAAGGCGGTCAGCATGGCTGCCAGCGCCTCTTCCACCGCGGTATCACCCGATCCGAGCAGCAACGCCTGGGAGCAGGCGAGCAGGGCCTCGGTGGCGGCGCGGGAGTGGTGGCCGTCGAGTGCCACCGCGTCCAGCCGACTGCGGGCCGACTCATGGGCCCAGGACATCTGGACCACGGCGGCGGCGGTGCTCAACAGTTCCTCTTCGGTGCGCGACCAGCGGTGGGGCCGTTCGGCGATGACGAAGCTGAGCATCCCGACGGTGGTCCCATCGATCACGATCGGGAAACAGGCCTCCGATCGCGTGGGGGGATCGAGTGCCAGGTACGTCTCGCGGTCGGCGCACTCGGGAGCGTGCCCGTCTTCCACGATCCAGGGTCGCCCGGCCATCAGGGCGGCCGTCTGCTCCAACTCGTTGCCGAGCACAAACGACGGCCAGACCCTGTCGACCCCGGGGGCGGTTGCCTGCCCCTCGGAGACGAGCCACAGTGCGTCGTCGCAGTCGCGCTCGATCCGCTCGAGGATGACGGCGTCGGCTCCGGCGGCGGCCACGAGTACCGCAAGCGCGTCGGAAGGGCCGGCGCCCGGGTCACCGAACGCGCTGATGAAATCCAGGACGGCCCGCTCGAGCGCGACCTGGCCTTGGAACGGAGCAAAGCTCTCCATCTGCAGGTGCATCGGCGCATCATGGCGGTCGGTTGAGGACGGGCGAAGCCGTCAACGCGAAATTTTCGGACCGCCCGGGTGGTTGGGGTGAGCCTGTAGGCTCGCACTCTGGAGGTCCGAATCCCATGTTCATGAGCGGTGGCTGGCACAGCTACCTCCAATACGACGCAGACCAGGAGAAGCCCAAGCTCGACCGGGTCCTGCTCAAGCGGGTGGCCTCCTACGGTTTGCCGTACCGGTCGGCGTTGGCCGGCGTGCTCGTCACGGTCCTGGTGATCGCGGTGCTCGGGGTGATCCCGCCCCTGATCATTCGGGAGATCGTCGACGTCGCCATTCCCGAGGGCGACCTCGGCCTACTCACGTGGTTGGGTGTCGGCGTGATCGCGGTGCCGGTCCTGAGTGCCCTGGTCGGGGTGCTGCAGCGGTACTGGTCGTCGGTCGCCGGCGAGGGCATCATCTACGACCTGCGGCGTCAGCTCTACGAGCATCTGCAGGGGATGTCGTTGCGATTCTTCACCGCCACCAAGACCGGCGAGTTGATCTCGCGTCTCAACAGCGACGTAGTCGGCGCTCAGCAGGCGATCACCGGGACGTTCGTGTCGATCCTCTCCAACATCGTCTCGGTCATCGCCATCCTGGTGGTGATGATCGGGGCCGAGTGGCGGCTCACCCTGCTGGCGGTGGCAGCCCTGCCGTTGTTCGTGTACCCCGCCCGCAAGGTCGCCAGGATGCTGCGTCGGGTCACCGAGGCGCAGATGGAGCACAACGCCACCATGTCGTCGATCCTCCAGGAGACGTTCAACGTCAGCGGCGCCCTGCTCGTCAAGCTGTTCAACCGGGGACCCGACGAGTCGCACCGCTTCGGAGTCGAAGCGGGTTCGGTCCGTGACCTCGGGATTCGCCGGGCGATGATCGGCCGTTGGTTCTTCGCAGCACTCGGCCTGGTGTCCGCCGCCGGCACCGCAGTGGTGTGGTGGTTGGGCGGGTATCTGGCGATTCAAGGTGACCTCAGCCCGGGAACCCTGGTGATGTTCGGCGCCCTGGTGCTCCAGTTGTACGGGCCGCTCTCGGCCATCTCCAACAGTCGCGTCGAGTTCGCCACCTCGCTCGTCTCCTTCGAGCGGGTGTTCGAGATCATCGATCTGGCCAGTGACCTGCCCGATGTCGAGGGCGGGGTGGATCTGGGCCAGAGCGAGGGCAGGGTTCAGTTCGACGGAGTCTGGTTCTCGTACCAGTCCGACGGCCCCGAAGGGCTGGAAGGCGTCAAGCGCCTCCGGGTGCGGGGCGGTGGTCCGGCCACGGTGGCGAATGCGACAGCACCGACCACCCCCTCCAGTCGGGACTGGGCGTTGCAGAACGTCTCGTTCTCGGTCGAACCAGGACAGTTGGTTGCCCTGGTCGGGCCCAGCGGGGCCGGCAAGACCACCATCAGCTATCTGCTGCCCCGGCTCTACGACGTCACCGGCGGTCGGGTGTCGGTCGACGGACACGACGTGCGGGCGGTCAGCCTGGGCTCGTTGGCCGAGAACATCGGCGTGGTCACCCAGGAGACCTACATGTTCCACGACACCATCGCCGCCAACCTGCGGTACGCCCGGCCCGACGCCACCCAGGACCAGCTGGAACAGGCATGCCGGGCGGCCAACATCCACGAGTTCATCTCGTCGCTCCCCGACGGGTACGAGACCACCGTGGGCGAGCGTGGCTACCGCCTGTCGGGCGGGGAGAAGCAGCGGGTGGCGATTGCCCGGGTCATCCTCAAGGACCCCAAGATCCTGGTGCTCGACGAGGCCACCTCACACCTAGACACCCGCTCCGAGGCGCTCATCCAGGACGCCCTCGAGCGACTGATGACCGACCGGACATCACTGGTGATCGCTCACCGGCTGTCCACCGTGAAGGCCGCCGATCTCATCCTGGTGCTCGACGAGGGTCACCTGGTGGAGCAGGGAACCCACGAGCAACTGCTCGCCCGGCGCGGGCTCTACGCCACCCTCTACGAGACCCAGTTCCGGGATCGACAGCCGGCGTGAACCGACGACTCATCGAAGAGGCGGCCGAGCGGATCGCCGGGCGGGTTCGCCGGACACCGGTCATGAACCTCGATCTCGACGGGGTCGAGGTGGTCGCCAAGCTGGAGTTGCTCCAGCACACCGGGTCGTTCAAGCCCCGCGGTGCCTTCAACCGCGTACTGGCGGCCGGTCCGGTGCCGGAGTCGGGCCTCATCACCGCCTCGGGCGGCAACCATGGCGCCGCCGTTGCCTTCGTCGCCCACCAGCTCGGGCTGGCGGCCGAGGTGTTCGTGGCCGAGGTCACCCCGGCGCTGAAACGCCACCGGATCGCTTCGTTGGGTGCCACGGTGGTGATCGGCGGACGGCAGTATCCCGACGCTCTCGAAGCGAGCCGTATCCGGGCCGGAGAGACGGGCGCCCTCGAGGTGCATGCCTACGACCACGAGTTGACCGTCGCCGGCCAGGGGACGATGGGCATCGAACTCGAGGAGCAGGTCCCCGACCTCGACACCGTCATCATGTCGGTCGGTGGCGGAGGATTCGCAGCCGGGACGGCCGCCTGGTTCTCCGGTCGTGCCAAGGTGGTGTGTGTGGAGCCGCAGGGGTCGCGGGCTCTCAACGCGGCGCTTGCCGCCGGGCATCCGGTCGACGTCGAGATCGACTCGGTGGCCTCGGATTCGCTGGGTGCCCGCCGCATCGGTGACGTCCCGTTCCGGGTGCTCCGCCACACCGAGTCGGTGCTGGTGACGGACCGGGCCATCGTCGACGCCCAAGGTTGGCTGTGGGACCGGATGCGCCTCGTGGTCGAGCCGGGCGGAGCGGCTGCCACCGCCGCCGTGCTGTCGGGCGCCTACCGACCGGAGCCGGGGGAGCGACTGGTGGTGGTGGTGTGTGGGTCGAACACCGATCCCGCCACCGTCATCTGACTCAAAGGTCGCGTATGAGGTTGTCGGCCAGCACCGGATCGGTGGGTGCCATCAGGAGACGGTCTCCGTCGTGCGTGACCCACAGCGTCGGTGCCGCCTCGATCCAGCGCCGCAACGGCAGCGCCCGCATCGCCGTCCGACCACGTCGGGACTCGGGTCGGTAGGCGAGCACCGTCGGACCGGGTGCGCCCACACCGTCGAGGGCGGCCACCAGATCGAATGAGCCGAACAAGCCGGCCAGGGCGACCGCCGGGTCGAGCTCGTCGTCGGCGGAGTCGAGCCAGCGGCCCTCACCCGACTGCGGGCACAGGTCGAGTGTGAAGGCTCCGACCTGGATGCGGTCGTGCAGGCAGGTGACCCGTTCGGCGGTGGGCGGAGTCACATCGGGTGTGGAGGGGAAGCTCACGACGTCCATGTGGTGAACGTATCGCGAGGGTGTGACAGAAAACGTCCGCCATGGGTGACCGGCGAGGACCGAAGTCAGTCGGACAGGGCAACCGTGGCGGTTTCGCCGCAGAACCCCGCCACCGAGTCCCGGGCTGCAACCGTCACCCCGGTAACCCCGTCCGGGATGACGACTCCTGAGAGCGAGCGGGTGAACGGCTGTTCGTCGACGTGGGGGTGGGCGAGTTCTCTGATGCCAAGCACGTCGCCGTTGGCCGACCTGATCTCCCAGGCGTCGGCGTACTTCTCCCACCCGGTGTCGGCCGACTCCACTGTGACCTCGAAGGTGTAGGTCGCTCCATCGTCGCTGGCGGTGACGTCGACCACGTTGGCGCAGCCCTCGCCCACGCTCGGGTTTGGGGCAGTCGTGGACGGAGCGGCACCGTCTGCGGTACATGCCGTTGCCATCGCCATCATCAGGATGATCACGGGCCCGCCGACCGAGCGCCGAGCGCGCCTGCCCGGTCTACGGCTCGATCCGCGGGATCTCACCGGTGTCCTCGGTCTTCACCCCGGGCACCAGCAGCAGCGGGCACTGGGTTCGCTCCATCACGCGGGCGGAGACGCTGGTCCAGGCGGCCTCGCTGAACAACCGGCGGGTGGCGCCCATCACGATGATGTCGGCCCCGGTGGAGGCGGCGGTCGACACGATTGCTTCGACCGGGTCGGTGCCATCCACGAAACGGATATCCGGCTGGCGTCCGCGGGCCCGGAACGCCGACATCACCGGCTCGACCGCCCGCCGGCCCCGCTCCTCGAGATACGACAGTGCCTTCATCTCGCCGGTGCTGGACTGCCACGAGGTGTCGTCGAGGAACGAGCGGCGCTCGTCATCCTCCATCGATTCGAGGAACTGGCGGGGCACCTCGATCACTGTCATCACCGTCACCTCCCCGGAATCGCCCAACAGCTGCTCGCAGAGCTCGGCGACGGGCGTGGGGGGCAGAACACCGGTGGTGGCGATCAGGATGTGCACACGCGGAGCATAGGAGAGATCCCCGACCTGGGGAGTCGGTCGACCGGCTCTGACTTCGGGTTCGGCGGTGGTCCGACTACAACCCGGGCACACAACGAAAGGGCTGCGATGGCCGAAGCCAGCATCGACGACGAGCTGATCAACCGCGTGACGTGGAAGATCCCCAACGCCCTGGCGCTGGTGGGATCGAGAGCGGGAGACGAGTGGAACGCCATGACCACATCGTGGATCACCCAACTCTCCATGGAGCCGGTGCTCATCGGGGTGGGTGTCGACAACAAGGCGGTCACCCACCGGCTCATCTCCGAGAGCGGTTCGTTCACCGTCAACCTGTGGTCCTCCGAGGACACCAAACCGTTCGTCAAGTTCTCGAAACCCGCCATCAAGGAGGACATGACCCTCAACGGACGTTCCATCCGGGTGGAGGCCACCGGCGCGCCGGTGTTCGACGAGGCGATCGCCTGGATGGACTGCGCCGTTCGGCAGGCGATCGACCTCGGGACCCACACCCTGTTCGTGGGCGAGATCATCTCGGCGGGCATCAACGACGACGAGTCCCGTCCCGCCTCGATGAGCGACACCCGGATGAAGTATGGGGGCGTGAAACGCGGCGGGCATTGATCCCCGGGGTTGCGGATGGGCGGCGAGGAGCGGGGGATCCGAGGCCAGAGGCCAGAAGCCAGAAGCCAGAGGCCGCCCAGTTCGCTCAGCCGTCTGGTTGACTTGTCGACCTGTTCACCCGTTGACTTCGCTTCGGAAGGATCCCCATGAACGCAACCGTGTCCGGAAAAGTGGCTCTCGTGACCGGTGGGAGCCGGGGGATCGGGATGGCCACTGCCCTCGAGTTGGCGATGTCGGGCGCCGAGGGGGTCGTGATCACCTCCCGGCGTCCGGACAATCTGGAGCAGGCGATCGAGCAGCTGGTGGCGGCGGGCGCCCCGGCCGATCGTGTGCACGCCATCGCCGCCAGAGCCGACGTCGACGAGGACGCCGATCGGGCGGTGACCGGGACCATCGAGCGCTTCGGTGGCTGCGACATCCTCATCAACAACGCCGGCACCAATCCGGCCCCGGGGCCGCTGGTCGAGGTGGACATGGGGGCGGTCGACAAGACCTGGGCGGTGAACCAGCGGGGCCCGCTGGTGTGGACCCAGGCCGCCTACCGCCACTGGATGCGCCAAAACGGTGGGGTGATCATCAACGTGGCCTCGGTGGGCGGAATTCGCCCCGCCCCGGTGCTGGGTGCCTACAACGTGTCGAAGGCGGCGCTCATCCACATGACCCACCAGCTGGCGTTCGAGCTGGCACCGTCGATCAGGGTCAATGCCGTCGCCCCCGGAGTGGTGAAGACCAAGCTGTCCGAGCTGTTGTGGACCGCCGACGAGGCCGGTGCGGCCGGGATACATCCGCTCAACCGGCTGGGAGAGCCGGAGGATGTGGCGCGGGCCATCACGTTCCTGTGCTCAGACGCCGGCTCGTGGCTGACCGGGGTGGTGCTGGCGGTCGACGGGGGTGTGATCGGAGCGTCCGGGACGCTCGGGTGAACCGGTTGTCGATTGGATCCAATCTTGTCGGTGGAGTCTGGTAACTTCCCGGTGATGACGAGGGCGTGGCCATGGTGAGTCCGGTTTTTCCGGGATTCGATCCCGAGTTGGCCGTCCGCTACCTCGATGGCCTGCTCGATGCCGCCCCGTTGTTCGCCGAGGCACGTCGGCTGCGCGACGAGGGCAACGGCCGCATCGTCACGTACAGCCGCAAGGTGTTCATCCCGCTCACCACGTTGTGCCGCGATGTGTGCACCTACTGCACCTTCGCCAAGCCGCCCGGCGCCGGAGGTGTCTATCTCGAACCCGACGAGGTGCTGGCAGTAGCCAGGGCCGGAGACGAGCGCGACTGCACCGAGGCCCTCTTCACGCTGGGCGACAAACCCGAGGATCGCTGGCCCCAGGCCCGCCAGTTCCTGGCCGCCCACGGCCACACCACCACCATCGGCTACGTCCGGGAGATGAGCGAGCTGGTCAACGCCCAGACCCGCCTGTTCCCGCACGCCAACCCGGGCGTCATGACCGACGCCGACTTCATCAGCCTGCGCCCCTCCAATCCGTCGATGGGGATGATGCTCGAGAACGTGTCCCCCCGGCTCATGGAGCCGGGCATGCCCCACCACAAGGCGCCCGACAAGGACCCAGCCCTTCGCCTCGAGACCATCGCCGCCGCCGGGCGGCAGGCGGTTCCGTTCACCACCGGCATCCTGGTGGGGCTGGGCGAGACCAACGCCGAGATCGTCGACTCCATCACGGCCATGGCCGAGCTTCACGCCGCCCACGGCCAGATCCAGGAGGTGATCGTCCAGAACTTCCGGGCCAAGGCCGACACCCCGATGCGGCGCTCGGCCGAGCCGATCCCGGCATGGTTCGCCCGGGTGGTGGCGGTGACCCGTTGGATGATGGGTGCCGAGATGAACGTCCAGGTGCCACCCAACCTGACCGAGCGATTCGAGACCTACCTCGACGCCGGGATCAACGACTGGGGAGGGGTCTCGCCGCTCACCATCGACTGGGTGAACCCCGAGGCCCCCTGGCCCCATCTCGACGAGCTGGCGGCCCGGACCGAAGCGGCCGGGTTCAAGCTCATGCCCCGACTCCCGATCTACCCCGAGTTCATCACCGAACACTGGCTTGACCCGGCCATGCTGGCCAAGGTGTCGTCGGCGATCGACGACACCGGATACGCTCTCGCCCCACAGATGGAGACGACCCCGTGACCGTGACCTTCCTCCGCGTGAGGCCCACCCAGACCGTCAACGCCCTGCAGGCGGCCACCCGGCGCAAGGAGGGAACGACCGCGCTCGAAGTGGAAGACCTCGATGCCGCTCAGGTCGCTGCGGCCGCCGAGACGATGATGCTCCCGGTCAGCGTCGGTCTCGGGACCGCCGAACCGGCCGCCTGGGTGGTTTCGGCGGCGGATGCGCTCACCCTGGTCAAGCGCTCGGTCGCCGGATGGCGCATCACCGTGGTCGACTGTGACCATCATGACGCTGTGCTCGACGCGGTCGCCCGGTCACGGGCGGCGTACCTGCGCACCGGCCGTTCCCATGTCGAAGACGCTGTCGAGCGCATGGACCGTCCCGGCCTCGACGTGGTGGTCTCGGTGTTCGTCGACGAGGTGGAACAGGCGGTGGCGGCGGTCGAGGCCGGCGCCGGCGACCTGCTGCTGCGGGACTGGGATGTGGAACGGATCGGCCAGCTCCGCACGGCACTCGGTTCGAATCGACTGGTGGAACGGTGCGCCCTCCCTCTCGGGGTCGAGATCGACGAGGCCCGTCGCACGTTCCCGCCGTCGGTGTTCACCGCCTGGTGCGCCCAGGTCGACGCCTCCGGGGCGGCACGACCCCGCTACAGCTGGTCGCCCGGCAAGGACGAGCATCCGCCCGTCCCCACCGGACGGATCTCGGCCGAGTGGCTCGACGCCGCCTGGGTGCAGGGCCGCGCCCCGGCCCAGTTGGCGGGCGCCGGCGAGCTGGCGCCCATCCTGGAGCGGTCGTTGGCCGGGACCCCGCCCACCCGTGACGAGATCGAGGTGCTGTTCGGTGCCAGGGGTGATCAGGTGGATGCGGTGGCCTGGACCGCCGACCGGCTCCGCTACCGCAGCGTGGGCGACACCGTCACCTACGTGGTGAACCGCAACATCAACTACACCAACATGTGCTACTTCCGGTGCGGCTTCTGCGCCTTCTCGAAGGGGCCCCGCAGCCTCAACCTGCGCGGCGATCCCTATCTGATGGGTGTCCCCGAGATCGTGACGTGGTCGAAGGAAGCCTGGGACAAGGGCGCCACCGAGGTCACGCTCCAGGGCGGCATCCATCCCGAGTTCACCGGCGACTTCTACGTGGGCGTGGTCGAGGCGATCAAGGCGGAACTGCCCGACATGCACATTCACGGGTTCACCCCGCTCGAGGTGTGGCAGGGAGCCGAGACGCTCGGGGTCTCAGTCGAGACCTTCCTCACCCGGCTGCGGGACGCCGGTCTGGGGACCCTCCCCGGCACCGCCGCCGAGATCCTCGACGACCAGGTCCGCGAGCATCTGTGCCCGGACAAGATCCGCACCTCGCAGTGGGCGGACGTGATGATCAAGGCGCACGAGCTGGGGATGGGGTCGACGGCGACCATCATGTTCGGCCACATCGACCATCCGCGGTCGTGGGCCAACCACCTCGAGGTGATCCGGGCGATCCAGCGTCGTACCGGTGGATTCACCGAGATGGTGCCGCTCTCGTTCGTGCACATGGGTTCGCCGATCTTCCTGCAGGGCAAGGCCCGTCCCGGGCCGACCTGGGACGAGGTGGTGCTGATCCACGCCGTGTCCCGCATCGCCTTCGACGGGCTGATCGACAACATCCAGGGCTCGTGGGTGAAGCTGGGCCTCGACGGGGCGGCCCGTCTGCTCGATGCCGGCTGCAACGACGTGGGTGGGACCCTGATGGGCGAGATCATCACCCGTTCGGCGGGGGCGGCGCACGGCCAGGAGATGACCCCGGTCGAGTTCGAGGAGGCCATCGTGGCGGCCGGTCGGCATCCGGCCCGTCGCAACACCGTGTACGAGCCGGTGATCGAGGTCTCCGAACCGGCTGAGTGAACGGTCAGCGCTTGCGGCGGCGTTCCTCGGCCTCCCAGGCTGCGTTGCGTTCCTCCACCCTGTCCATGGCGGCGGCTGCTTCCTCATGGGTGTCGTAGGGGCCCAGCCTCGACTTGCCCGGGCACCCCTTGCGGGGCTCGACGCGTTGGTGGGTGAGGCACCAGTAGTACCGGTCTTTTCTGAAGCGGCTCATCTCAGTACCAACCATGCCCCGGCGAACAGCAATCCAATCCCCATCACGCGGCTCAGGTCGAAGAGCCGGACCTCGGCGCCGAACCATCCGAAGTGGTCGATGAGCGCCGAGAACACGAACTGGGAGACGGTGAAGGTCAGCAGCGCTTGGACGACGCCCACCCGGCCGACGGCGAAGGCGACCGAGCCAACCACGATCAGCCCCAGCACGCCGGCTGCCAGGGTGTATGGCGGAACCTCCCGCCAGGCTGTCAGGCCGCTGTCGCGGGTCACCGCCGCCAGCACGCCGATGGCGAGCGCACCGGTCCCGTAGATGACCACCACCGAGCCGAGGGTGCCCATCCGGTTGTTCATGACCCCGGCGAACTGCGCCTGCAGTGCGGCGGCGATGCCGCCGACGATCGTCATCGCCACCACCATCCATGTCGCGCTCACGTCGATTCCTTCCGATGCGGGAGTTCAGGAGGGTAGGCCCGAGGGGACGGGGCGGGGGCATCGGGTGGGCCGACGGTTTCTGTCACCCCCTACTGATACCCTCCCGGCCATGGACCAGCCCATCGTCGGACGCGTCATCGGCACCGAGGACTCCACGCCGCTGGAGTTCTGGGTGGGTGTGGCGGCGGACAGCTACCTGCAGCTCGACGACGTGGTGGCACTGGAACGGGTGCTGCCCGGCGGGGAGGGGGTGAAGATCTTCGGGATGGTCGGTCAGGTGCGGGCCCGCCACGAGGGTGCCCGCTTCGACTCCGACGTGTTCCTCATCTCCGACGGTGTCCTGCCCGCCGAGGTGGCCGAGTCCGCCCAGATCGCCGCCACCCGGTTCGAGCCCGAGATCTTCGTCCCGCCCCGCCCGGGTGATCCGGTACGCAAGGCCGAGGGGGCCGAACGCGACCAGGCCCTCTTCTTCGACCGGATGACCGAACGTCTTCCCATCGGTCTGTCGCGTTCGGGTGACCCGCTCGTGCTCAACCTCGAGTTCCTCGACGGCCGCCGGGGAGCCCACGTCAACATCTCGGGCATCTCCGGAGTCGCCACCAAAACCACCTACGCCACCTTCCTGCTCCACTCCATCTTCAACAGTGGCGTGCTCGGCGCACGGGCGGTCAACACCAAGGCGCTCATCTTCAACGTCAAGGGCGAGGATCTGCTGTTCCTCGACCACCCCAACGTCAAGCTCGACGACGTCCAGCGGGAGCGGTACGCCCGGGTGGGGCTGCCCGCCGAGGCGTTCCGGTCGGTGGGGGTGTGGGCTCCGCCCCGGGCCGGGTCGGCGGCGGCGGTCCCCGACGTCTCCGCCCGCACCCACGGTGTCGAGTCGTTCTTCTGGACTTTGCACGAGTTCTGCCGAGACGACCTGCTGCCGTTCCTGTTCGCCGACGCCGAGGACGACCGCGCCCAGTACACGATGGTGGTCTACAACGTGATGGCCCAGCTCCGTCGTTGCACCGCCCTCGACGACGGCGCCATCCGGATGGAAGGCGTCACCGTGCGGACGTTTCGGGAGCTGGTCGATCTCATCACCGACAAGGTCCAGAGCGACGACGACCGCCCGGTGTGGGCCGGTACCGCCATCGGTCAGGGCACCGTCAACGCCTTCGTCCGTCGGCTGCAGGGCTCGGTGCGCCACCTGGAGCGGTTGATCCGCGGCGACGTCGCCAACGCCGCCCGCCACGCCGTCACCCCGTTGCAACACCAGGTGACGGTGGTCGACCTCCACAATCTCCACGACCGGGCCAAGCGGTTCGTCGTGGGTGTCACCATCCGCAAGGCCTTCGACGAACGCGAACAGGCCGGCCAGTCGGGCGAGCTGCTGTTCCTGGTGCTCGACGAGCTCAACAAGTACGCCCCGCGGGAGGGTTCCAGCCCCATCAAGGAGATCCTGCTCGACGTGGCCGAACGCGGCCGGAGCCTCGGCATCATCCTGATCGGCGCCCAGCAGACCGCCTCCGAGGTCGAGCGCCGCATCATCGCCAACTCCTCGATCCGGGTGGTCGGCCGCCTCGACTCCGCCGAGGCGAGCCGCGACGAGTACGGCTTCCTCCCGCAGGCACAGCGTCAGCGCGCCACCATCATCAAGCCCGGCACCATGCTGGTGAGCCAGCCCGAGCTGCCGGTCCCGCTGGTGCTCGAATTCCCCTTCCCCGCCTGGGCCACCCGTGCGTCGGAGGCGGGGAGCATCGCCGGTGACCCCGGCCCTGAGGATCCGTTCGACGGGCTGGGGTAGCGACGACACGAACCCAGGGTTGTGGACCACACCTCGTGTAGTCGTGGGCCCATAGAATGCCTGTCGCCGCCGGGAACCGCCGGGAACCGCCGGGAACGGCGAGGCGTCGAAGCGGGTAGGAGGTGGCCGTGAACCGTGTTGTCGTGAGCCTGCTGGCCGTTGTGGCGGTGTCAGCCTGCGGTGGTGCCGAGGTGTTGGAGCCCGTGGGGAGCGACATTGCATTCGAGGCGTCCGCCTCCAGCCCGGAGGTGGCTGCCGTCGCCGCATCAGACATGCTATTCACCGTCGACCTCTTGCGGGCGCTCGCCGACGGCGACAACGTGTTCGTCTCCCCGATCAGCATCAGCACCGCGCTGGGAATGGTGGCTGCCGGTGCCGAAGGACAGACCCGCGCCGAGATCGCCGAGGTGCTCCACGAGACGCTTCCGGACGATTCGGTTCATGCCGCCCGCGGCAGCGCCTTTGCCGACTGGTGAACGCCATCACCTTCGACGGCTCGTGGATGAACCAGTTCGACCCATCCGACACCCGGCCCGGTGACTTCACGCGCACCGACGGTTCGGTGGTCGAGGCCGACATGATGCACGGCAGCGGGTTCGACGTTCCCTACCTGATCGGTGACGGATTCGAGGCAGTGTGGTTGCCCTACTGGGGTGGCGCCTCGATGGCGATCGTGCTCCCGGACTCGACTCCCGCCGAGTGGTTGGCCGAGACCGAGACAATCTCGCTGCTGGAGATGCGCCAGTCGGCGTACGACCAGCCGTTCACCGATCTGGCCCTGCCCCGTTTCGAATTCACGTCGAGGACGATGCTCGGAAAGACCCTCATCGACCTCGGCATGCCGTCGGCATTCGATTCGGTACTCGCCGACCTCACCGGCATGAGCGAGCCCGGGGGTCCGGACCGGCTGGCGTTGGCGGAAGTGATCCACCAGGCGATGGTCAGGGTCGACGAGGTCGGGACGAAGGCTGCGGCTGCGACCGCGGTCGTGGCAACGACCGAGTCAGGGGAGCCGGAGCCTCGGACGCTGATCATCGATTGCCCGTTCGTCTTCTTCATCGTCGACGACATGACCGCAGCGCCGATCTTCTCCGGCATCGTCGAGGACCCCACCGTCGGCTGAACCCGACGGGGCGAAGACCACGTCGCAGCGCCAATTGGGGACAGAATCGACCTTCAGGAGGTCGATTCTGTCCCCAGAACGGGTTGGGGGGCGGCGATCCGGTAGACGACGTGGGGACGAGCCGGGTGTCCTTCGGGCACGCGCGGATGGTCGAAGTCGCTCGAGGGATCCCGGACCATGCCGATGCGCTCCATCACCGCCCGTGACCTGACGTTTCCGACCGCCGTGAACGAGACCACCTCGGGCCAGCCGAGACCCTCGAAGGCGTAGTCCAGCACGGCGGCGGCGGCTTCCGAGGCGTAGCCGTGGCTCCACGCCGATCGGGCCAGCCGCCAGCCGATCTCGCGCTGTTCACGCTGCCGGAACGGGTCGAACCCGATCGGCCACAACCCGACGAACCCGATGAACCCGCCCGTCTCCAGTACCTCCACCGCCCATAGGCCCCAGCCGTGTTTGTCGAGCTGGGTGTGCATCCGGTCGACGAAGTGGTCGGACTGCTCGGTGGTCATGACGTCGGGGAAGTGCTCCATCACCTCGGGGTCGGCGTTGATCCGGGCGAAGGGTGCCTTGTCGGATTGGCGCCACTGCCGCAACAGCAGTCTGGCTGTCGTGAGCTCGGTCATGGCGGGCCTCCCGAAGGTAGCGTGTGGTCATGCGTCGTGTCAGCCTCATCCTCGTCCTGCCCCTCGCCTTCGTGACGGCCGGGTGCGGCAGTCAGGCCGCCGCCGGAGGACCACAGCTCTACACCACCAATTGTGCAGCCTGCCACGGCCCGACCGGGGAAGGATCGGCGGCCGGCCCGGCGCTCGTCGGGATCGAGACCGAAGACGACCAGATCGCCGATGTCATCCGCAACGGGGTCGACCGAGACGATGCCTTCCCGGCGATGGGACCCGTCGGCGCTCTCGATGACGCCGAGATCGTCGAGGTGATCGCCCACATCCGCACCCTTCAGTCCGGCGGCTGAGCGGGTCGCCACCGGTCGAAGCGACCGTCGGGCCCGGGGGCGAAGGCGAGTACCTGCGCTACGGCCGCCAGGTCGATCGGGCCGTACACGTGTGGGAACTCGGTTCCCGATCCGTGGGAGTCCTCCCACACGAGCGGCGACGCCAACGCCCCCTCGTCGATGGCGAGCAGGATGAGGTCGTGCCGTCCGGCGAAGAGGCGGTTGGCGGTGCCCGGCACCTGATCGGCTGCGGAGCAGTGGACGAAACCTTCGGCCTCGTACCCGGCCGGCACGTACGAATCGCGGGAACGTGCCGCCCAATCGGCGACGGTGGCGATGTGGAAGACGGTCACGGGACGAACCTACTCGGGGCCGAAGCGGCGGACTGACTCGGCCTTGCCCAGCACCGAGGCGAACCGCTCGATGTCGACGACTTCGATGGCCGGGTAGATCCGCTCCTCGGGTGGTGTGCAGCCAGGCTCGAGCAGGGACTCGGCCTCCAGGAAGTCGGAGATCTCGCGTTTGACCGGTGCCGGACACACCGGTGAGTGGTAGAGAGCGTGGAGCGCCTGCACCCGCATGTCGTCGATGTGCTGCTGGCCCTTGTCCTCGTGAAAGTGGGGGTTGCGAGTCTCGACCTGGAAGACGTCCACCAGTGAACGGTTCACCTCGGGGTGGGGTGAGGCGAGCGCCCCGCCGAACTGGGCGAACATGTCGACCAGCTCGTAAGGTTCGATGGCGAATCCGCCGGCGAAGGGGAGTCGCCGGGCCAGTTCCATCGTCATGCCGTGCTCGCCCGAGTTGCCGGTCTTGATCACCTCGGTCCCGAAGCCGCTGTAGGTGGAGAGCAGCAGGTTGAGGAAGCGGTTGGTCACCTGTGAGGTGCGTCCCCAGCGGTTGAACACCAGTCGACCCTCTTCCACCTTCGGTTTCGAGTGCCATGAAATGCGGACCATCGCATAGGGACTGGGTGCGAGATGGAGGCCGGCAGCGAAACTCTTGACGTACTCGTGGACCGCCCCGGGCACGTAGTTGTCGGCGTCGACGAAGCCGACGTGGTCGAGCTCGAACGCCTCGGTGATGAGCATCGCCAGGATCATCGCCTCACCCTTGCCCGCCCGGACCGTGCCGGAGTCGAGCAGATCGCCCAGGCCTGCCTCGTCGGCGGCGAGGCCGACTCCGGGGTCGAACTGGTGGATTGCCACCGCCCGCCGCCCGGTGGAGTCGCAGAAGTCCTCGAGGAGGGCACATTCGAGGTCGAAGCGGTCGATCGGCTCCCGCTCGGAGGCGGATACCAGCACGATGGTGCAGTCGTGGGGGATACCGCTGAGCACCCCGTCGATGACCTTGCGCCGCTCGTTGCGGGTGGGCACCACGATCGCAATCCGCTTCTCGACGGCGTTGATGGCCCGGGCCGGCACGTGGTGGACCCGTCGGCCCCGCACCACCGACTCGCCGGGGTTGCCGTCGAGGCCGGAGTCGAGCTCGATGACCTGGGTGAGCTCGTGGATGCGCACCGCTCCGAACCGTTCGTGCCGGTGGGGGTACTCGATGCGCATCGGATGAAGATACCCACGCCGATCGGACAACCGGGCCTCCGGGGTGGCGGATCGGTTTCTGTCGCACCCCGCTTGTACGATCGCCCCGTGAGCTCGATCAAGATCCTCCACACCGCCGACTGGCATGTGGGGCGCACAATCAGGGGCCGGAGCCGGGTCGAGGAGCATCGGGCGGTGCTGGCCGAGATCGCGGGCGTGGCCGCCGATCACGCCGTTGACGTCGTGCTGGTGGCCGGCGACGTCTTCGACGTGGCAGCGCCAGCCGCCGAGGCCGAGCAGGTGGTGTACCGGGCGTTGCTCGATCTGGCCGAGGTCGCTCCGGTGGTGGTGGTTGCCGGCAACCACGACAGTCCGCGCCGGCTGGCGGCGGTGGCGCCGTTGCTCGAGCTGGGCCGGGTACGGGTGGCCGGCCGAATTCAGCGTCCCGACCAGGGCGGGGTGATCTCCGATCTGGGTGTGCCGGTGCGGATTGCACTGCTTCCCTGGCAGAGCCAGCGCGGCATCGTCTCGGCATCGGACCTCATGTTCAAGGACGCCGTCGACCAGGTGCAGGACTACGCAGGCCGGATGCGACGGGTGATCGAGGCGATGACCGGAGGGCTCACCACCGATACCGTCAACATCGCCCTCTCCCACGTCATGGTGTACGGGGCCGACACCTCGGGCAGCGAACGCCACGCCCACATCTTCGGCTACGCCATCCCGGCGGGCACATTTCCCGGCTCGCTGTCCTATGTTGCCCTCGGCCACCTGCACCGGCGCCAGCAGGTTCCGGCCCCGGCACCCGTGTGGTATTCCGGGTCGCCCCTGCAACTCGACTTCGGTGAGGCGGGCGACGACAAGGGCGTGCTGGTGGTCGAGGCCTCCCCTGGACTTCCGGCGGTGATCACGCCAGTGTCGTTGGCCTCGGGACGCCCGCTCGTGCGTCTGGTCGGCACCCTCGAACAGGTCGAGGCGGCCGCCGCCGCCGTTCGCCAGGACGCCTATGTCAAGGTCGAACTCGATGAGCCCGGACGGGTAGGCCTGGCCGACCGGGTACGGGAGATCATCCCCGGCACCGTCGACGTGGTGCTGGCCCGTCGCGACGAGCAGGCCGAGACGCGGGCCGCCGCCCGCATCGGACGGAACCCATCCGATCTGTTCGCCGAGTACCTGGCCGAGCGCAACATCGACGACGGCTCGCTGGTGGCGCTGTTCGGTCAGTTGCTGGAGGAGGCGCATGAGACCTAGGTCCCTGCACCTGCGCGGCTTCACCACCTTCCGCTCGATGGATGAGTCGGTGTCGTTTCTCGACGCCGATCTGTTCGCTCTCACCGGGCCTACCGGCTCAGGCAAGACGTCCCTGCTCGACGCCATGTGCTTCGCCCTCTACGGGCGCGTGCCGCGTCTCGACGCCCGGGCGGTGGAGCCGGTCATCTCCCTGGGTGCCCAGGAGGCGCGCATTGCCTTCGAGTTCTCGGTGGGCCACCGCATCTTCACGGCCGCGCGGGTGGTGCGACGGACCAAAACCGGGGCCACCACCCCCGAAGCGCGGCTCGAGGAGAAGATCGACGAGGTGGTCGAGGTCAGGGCGAGCGGAGCCGACGAGATGAACGAGTCTGTCACGGCACTGCTCGGTCTGTCGTTCGACCAGTTCACCAAGGCGGTGCTGCTTCCTCAGGGTGCCTTCGCCGCCTTCCTGCACGACACTCCCGCCAAGCGCCAGGATCTGCTGCGGACGCTGCTCGATCTGGGCGTCTACGAGCGGATGCGCGAATTGGCACAGCTCCGCAAGGCCCGGGCCGAGGGCGAGGCCGAGGTGCTCGATCGCGACCTGGCCCGTCTGGCGGACGCAACCGAGGAGGCGCAGGCCCAGGCGGAGTGGCGGTTGGCCGCAATGGCCAAGTTGCTCGAGAAGGTGAAGGCGGCCCAACCCGAGGTGGAGGCACTGGTGGCAGCCCTCGCTGAGATCGACGCCGCCGCCTTCTCCCAGCAGTCGATCGCCACCGCCCTGGAGTCGGTGGTCGTTCCCGATGAGGTGGCGGGCATCGCCCGGTCGATCGACGAGGCGATGGCGGCACTCCTGGAAGCCGACACCGCTGCCACCAGGGCCGGCGAGGCGGTGGAGTCCGCCGAGAAGGAGCTGGCGGCCCTGCCCGGGCTGCAGGACCTGGTGACGGCCGGTCACCGATGGGTGCACCGGGCCGAGCTCGTGGAGCGGGTCGACCGTGGCCGGACCGTCACCGATGAGGCATCGCGGCGTCATGAGTCGTCCATCTCCACCCTCGCCGAAGCCGACCGGGTCGCCGCCGACGCCGGGGCTGCGTTGGCCGACCTCGAGGCGCGTCACCAGGGTCACGCGCTGGCGGCCGGGCTCACGGTCGGCGTCGAGTGCCCGGTGTGCCTGCGGGTGGTCGAGTCGCTCGATCTCGGCCCGCCTCCCCACGGGTTGGAGGAGGCTCGGTCCCGGCGTGCCGAGGCGGTCGCCGCCCAGCGCCGGTCGGCCGACGAGGCGGCGGCGGCAACCGCCCACCTGGCTTCGTGCCGCTCGACGCTCGAGGCGCTGATGGCGGAGCTGGCCGACGTCGACGGATTACTCCGGGGGCAACCCTCCGCCGACGAGGTCGCCGAAGCGCATGCCCGGGTGGAACGCGCCGACGCCGCTCTAGCCGAGCTGCGGGCGGCGGATCGGACCGCCCGCCAGGCGGCCGACGGTTCCCGGGCGATGGTGGCGGCGGCTCGGGAGCGGGAGGCGGCCGGACGTCGGGCGCTCTCGGCGGCCCGTGATCGGGTGGCGTCGGCCGGGCCGCCCGAGCTCGGTCTGGGAGATCTGGTTTCCGACTGGGCCACGATGAGCGGATGGGCCGGCCAACGTCGGCTGGCGTTGGTCGCCGAGACGGCCGCCCTCTCCGAGCGCGGCAGCGTCACGGCGCAACGCCTGTCTGAGCTGCAGGCTGTGGTGGAAGAGGAGCTGTCGGCTGCGGGGCTTCCCGCCGAGGGCACCCAGCTGGAGCGGGTGCTGCGGGCCCACGCCGACGCCGGTCATCGTCTCGATCGGATCAAGGAGGATCGGGATCTGGCCGCGTCCACCGTCGAACGGGCCAGGGCCGCCCGGAGCGAGGCCGAGTTGGCCAGGAGCCTCGCCCGGCACCTCCAGGCCAACGGGTTCGAGGGCTGGCTGATGGAGGAAGCGTTGGAGGCGCTGGTACTCGGGGCCAATCGCCTGCTCTCGGAGTTGTCCGGGGGTGCCTACTCGCTGCGGATGGACAAGCGGGACTTCTGCGTCGTCGACCATCGCAACGCCGACGAGACCCGGGGTGTGAAGACCCTCTCGGGTGGTGAGACCTTTCTGGTGTCGCTGGCGCTGGCGTTGTCGTTGGCCGACCAGATCGGGTCCCTGGCGAGCGAAGGGGCCGCCCGATTGGAGTCGATCTTCCTCGACGAGGGGTTTGGCACCCTCGACGCCGAGACCCTCGATGTGGTTGCCGGGGTCATCCAGGAGTTGGGGGCGACCGGCCGCACGGTGGGTCTCGTCACCCATGTGAAGGAGCTGGCAGAGCTGGTGCCGGTCAGATACGAGATCACCCGGGGACCCGGTGGCTCGGTGGTGGAGCGGGTCGACGTATGAGGTTCACGGTCGAAGCCTGGTCGCCCGAGTACGGGACCCCGGTCGAGGGTGAGCAGAAGGACCCGGCCGCGCCGCCCGATGTGGCTATCGAGGTGCCGCCGGGGGAGTGGCAGCCGATCCCGCCCGACGTGGCTCCCGCCCCCGATGTCCTGTTCATAGACGGGGTGCGCCGGGTCGACGCCAACGTCTGGATCGAACAACCCGACGGTCTGGCGGTGCTGGGCCTGTGCGCCACCTACGCGGCGGGGGCAGTCCGTTGCAATGGCTCGGCCGAGATCGTGGGCGCCACCGTCGAACGGGGTCTGTTCACCAGCGCGGCCGGATCTTCCGACGTCGCGACCAAACACGGCGCCTATCAGGTCCGGGCCACTACCGGCACCACCCCGCCCGAGCTGTGGCTCGGCATCCAGCAGCGGATGGACGAGCTGGAGGGGCGGGTGGCACTGGAGCACGCCGACAGCGAGTTCGTGGTGGTGGACGGCCCGCTGTCACATCACAAGCTGGTCCCCGGGGCGGTGGGCTACATCAAGACCCAGCATGTCCAGTATCTGCCACCTGAGCTGCGCTGGATCCTTCCCGGGCTCCCGGTGGGTCGTCGGACCCCCCTCTTCCTGGTCTCAGGCGGGCGAAGCGCCTACTCCTGGTACCTGAGGCTGGCGGTGGCCCCAGGTCCCAACGGGGGCATCGTGCGATGTGAGGTGTCGGCCGACCGCTCGCCGGGTGAGGCGGCCCGTATCGCCGACCGGGTCACCGCCACCCTTCCCCGCTTCGCCAGCCAGGAGCACAAGGATCCACGCGCCCCCCAGAACCTGTACCCGATCGCCGGATTGGAGCGGGCCCTCCGTCGCCGACTGGGTGATCCCCGGCTGTTGTATCGTTCGCTGCGGGAGGCATCCACATGAACGATTCGGGGCGCTGGGTTCGCATCATCGGTTGGGTGGCCATCGCCGGTTTCATGATCGTGTATCTAGCCTCGCGCTGACCCCTTCCGTTGGGCGTCTCAGCGGGTAGCTTCTACTCCGGCACCACCGAAGCCGGGTGCCGCAGCACCACCTCGAGAAGGGACCCGCCCATGCAGAGCCACGA
>JBHJOH010000106.1:0-27793 GCA_050329955.1 Acidimicrobiia bacterium
GCTGTTGGTGCTGGCGACCGCCGCACCGCCTGCCGTGGCAGCCGTGGCCGAACCCAGCACCACCCCCGCCCCGCAACGTGGCACCTCCAGCATCGCCTGGGAACCCTGTTACGAGGAGTTCGGTCCGTTCGAGTGCGGGTACGCCCGGGTGCCGCTCGACTACGACCGGCCCCGGGGTACCAGGATCGACATCGCCATGGTCCGCCTTCCCGCCACCGATCCGACCACCAGGATCGGCTCGGTCTTCTTCAACCCTGGCGGTCCGGGCGGTTCCGGTGTCGACTTCATCCTCGGTGCCGGGCCGTTTCTCTACACCGAGGAGGTGCGGGCCCGCTTCGACCTGATCGGGTTCGATCCCCGCGGGATTTCCCGCAGCACACAACTGCAGTGTTTCGACACCCTCGATGAGGCGTTCTCGATCTTGACTCCGTTCCCCTTCCCGGTCACCCGCGCCGAGGAGCGGGCCTGGTTCGCCAGCGATAGTGCTCTCGCTTCCGCCTGTGAGGGCAGGGGAGGCGACATTCAGGACCACATGTCCACCGCCAACGTGGCCCGGGACCTGGACCGGATGCGGGCGCTGGTCGGGGATCGGACCCTGACCTATGCCGGGTACTCCTACGGCTCGTTCCTGGGAACGGTCTACGCCAACATGTTCCCGAACCGGGTTCGTGCCGTGGTGGTGGACGGAGTGCTCGATCCCATCGCCTGGACCACCGGGCGGGGCAGCGAAGGCAACCGCATTCCGTTCTCCACCAGGCTGCGCAGCGACCTCGGCGCCCGTGACACGCTCGAGGAGTTCTTCCGGCTGTGTGATGAATCCGGCCCCGAAGGATGTGCCCTGGCACCGGGTGCGTCCGACCGGTACGCCGAGCTCGCCGAGTCCTTGAAACGTGAGCCGATCGAGATCGTGGTGGATCCCGAGACGGGAGCGACGTTCACCGTCGGGTATGCCGACCTGATCGGTCAGACCCTCGGGGCGCTCTACAGCTCCTTTGGATGGACCGACCTGGCGGCGGCCATCGCCGGTCTCGAGTTTCTCGCCGCCGACCAGCCGGTACCGGTCGAGCTCTCAGCCGCGCTGATGGGGATGGCGGTGGACGACCCCCAGGAGTACGTCAACGTGATGGAAGGCTTCCCGGGCGTGGCGTGTGCCGACAGCGACAACCCGAGTCGTACGGCCGCCTGGTCGGCGACGGTACGCAACCCGCGTCTCACCGACGACTACTTCGGGCGGCTGTGGACCATGATCTCCAGCCCCTGCGCCGTGTGGCCGGGTGTCGACGCCGACCGGTACGTGGGGCCGTTCGACAAGAGGACCCGGAACCCGGTGCTGGTGGTGGGGACCCGCTACGACCCGGCCACCCGCTACGAGGGGGCCGAGATCGTGGCCGACCTGCTCCCCAACTCGGCGCTGCTGACCGTGGAGGGATGGGGGCACACGTCGCTGTTCCTGTCGGCCTGCGCCGATCAGGCGGTGGCGGACTACCTGCTGACGGGGGTAGCGCCGGCCGACGGGACGGTGTGCACACAGGACATCACCCCCTTCTCACAGGGGACCGTGTCCGCTCGGGCGATCGGGCCCGACCGAGCCGAGATGCGCCAGGCAGCCATGGACGAGATCGGCTTCCCCTTCAAGGGGTGACGGTCACGAAGGAGGTGGGGTCTGGCGCGCCAGGCCCCACCTCCCTGCTTGTGGCAACGGCGGCGGGCGGACTAGGTCGGAGATGTCCAGTAGCGTGGGTGGCCGATTCCCAGGGGGTAGAGATGGCCGACGACGATCAGGACGACTACTGGCAGCCCGGCCAGCCTTGGAAGCCGCGCACGGGCACCGACAGATCGGCGAGCCCGATGCCGACAGCGCCGACAGTGCCTGCGGTGGCGCCACCGGCGCCTCCCGTGCAGCCTGCCCCACCGGTGTCGGGCACCGGGTCCGTGGAAACCGTTGAGTGGCCACGAGCGGCTCCTGAGAGTCCGGGGGGGCAGGCCCCGCGGATCGAACCCCGGCGGGAGGCCGAGCAACCGTCCCCCAACGTTCGGCCCGATGCCACCGTGATGATGCCGATCATCCCGCCCTCCGCACCCCGACCGGTGGCGGCGCCTCCGCCCTCGAGTCGTTCGGGAGCGGCGGCGGCGCCTCCGGTGGCCTCGCCCCCGCCCCGCCGGGTGCAGGAGCCGGCCCGACGGCCCAAACGCCGCAGCCGCTTCCTGCGCCGCCTGTCGCTGCTGGTGATGATCCTCGGGATCGTCGTGGCCGCAGGGGCGATATGGGCCGAGAGCCTGCTGGAGTCGGTCGACACACCATCGCTGGCGGGCGGTCCCGGACCCGAGACGTATCTCATCGTCGGCAGCGACTCCCGCGAGAACCTCCCCGACGACCTCGACGGCAGGTTCGGGGACTTCGGCGGTCAACGCGCCGACGTCATCATCCTCGCCCAGGTGAGCGGCGGAACGGTACAGATGCTCAGCCTGCCCCGCGACCTCAAGGTGGAGATCCCCGGTCGGGGCACCGACAGGATCAACGCCGCCTTCGCCTACGGCGGTGGCGACCTGCTCGCCCAGACCGTCCAACAGGATCTCGGCATCCCGATCTCACGCTACATGGAGGTCGAGTTCGGCGGGTTCGCCGAGATCGTGGACTCGGTCGGAGGCGTGGAGCTCACCTTCGACTACCCCACGAGAGACGCCAAATCCGGGCTCGAGGTGGATGCCGGCACCCAGCTCGTCGACGGCGCCACCGCCCTCGCCTACGTCCGGTCCCGGTCGACCGAGGAGCTGCGGGACGGCAACTGGCGGAGCGGCGACGGCGGTGACATCGCCCGCACCGGCCGCCAGCGCGAAGTGCTGGAAGGCATCATCGGCCGGGCCATCACGCCGGGCGGTCTCATCAGGCTGCCGTTGCTGGTGCCGTCGGTCACTTCCAGCATGCGGGTGGGCGACTCCACCCACTCGTGGAACCTGGGACTGTTCGCATTCCGATTCGCCACCGCCTCGGCCAACGAGTCGATGGTCATCCCGGTAACCGGTGCCACGGAAGGCGGTGTGAGCTACGTGGTCCGCACCGACGCCTCCGGCCCCGTGATCCGGGCGTTCGTGGCGGGGGAACCGCTGCCTGTCGACGGTTGACCGTTCACGGTCAACCGTGAACGGTGAACTCCGTCCAGATTGTGCCGTCGCCCGGAACCGCCTATCCTGTCGACGCTCTCGCGAGCATCTCGTTTCCCACCCGAGATCCCGGTCTGCCTCGCCACGACCGTTTGGACAGATTTATGACGAACAACAAGACATTCAGCCCCAAAGCGGCCGACATCTCCCACGATTGGTGGGTGGTCGACGCCGCCGACATGCCGCTCGGCAGGCTCGCTTCGGAGGTCGCACAGATCATCCGCGGCAAGCACAAGCCGACCTTCGCCCCTCACGTCGATGGCGGTGACTTCGTCATCGTGGTCAACGCCGACAAGGTGCAGGTCACGTCCGACAAGAGCCAAGAGAAGATCTACTACCGCCACTCCGGGTTCCCGGGCGGTCTCAAGGCCGAGTCCTTCGAGGCGCTGCGCAACCGCCGGCCCGAGGCCATCATCGAACGAGCCGTTCGGGGCATGCTGCCCAAGAACAAGCTCGGCAAGAAGATCGGTAAGAAGATCAAGGCCTACGCCGGTCCCGACCACCCTCATGCGGCCCAGCAGCCCAAAGAGCTGGTCCTCGATATTCGAAAGGTGGAAGGCAAATGACGAAGCCCCTCACGCAGGCGACCGGTCGCCGCAAGGAATCGGTTGCCCGGGTCCGTCTCCGCGACGGCGCCGGTCAGATGACCCTCAACGGTCGTCCGCTCGAGCGGTACTTCCCGACCATGGCCACACGCCTCCGGGTGCTGGAGCCGCTGCAGATCACCCAGACCCAGGGCCGCTATGACGTCGACGCCACCCTCGAGGGCGGCGGCACCACCGGCCAGGCCGACGCGTTGCGGCTGGGCATCGCCCGGGCCCTGATCGACCTCGACCCGGAGCTTCGTCCCACCCTGAAGAAGGCGGGCATGCTCACTCGCGATGCCCGCGTGGTGGAACGCAAGAAGTACGGTCTCCGCAAGGCCCGTCGGGCGCCGCAGTACACCAAGCGCTGATCCCCCTTCTTCGATGCTGAAGGACGGCGTTCGGCTGTTCGGCACCGACGGCATACGCGGTGTCGCCAACCTCGAGCTGACCCCGGAGCTCGCCCTGCAGATAGGGCGAGCTGCCGGGTCGCTCATCTCCGGCGGTTCGGCGCTCGTCGGGCGCGACACCCGCAGGTCCGGCGAGATGCTCTCGGCGGCACTGCAGGCCGGGTTCAACTCGGCGGGGGTCGACACTGTCGACGTGGGAGTGTTGCCGTCGGGCGCCATCAGCCACCTCACCGCCAACTCGGGCGCCGACATGGGTGCGGTCGTCAGCGCCTCGCACAACCCGGCGGCCGACAACGGCATCAAGTTGTTGGGTAGCCGCGGGACCAAGCTCAACGATGCCGAAGAGGATCGAATCGAGGAGCGTCTTCGGAACACCACCGGGATCAGCACCCCCTTCGGTGCCGCGGTGGGAACCAGGTTCGTCAACTCGAAGGGTCTCGACACCTACGTCGCCGATCTGGCGTCGGACGCCTCCTACAGCTTCAACGGCATCGGCCTGATGCTCGACTGCGCCCACGGGGCGGCGTACAAAGCGGCGCCGGCCCTGTTCCGCAAGCTCAAGGCCGATGTGGCGGTGCTCGCCGACGAGCCCACCGGGATGAACATCAACGAGGGGTGTGGCGCCACCCATCCCGAGTTCCTCGCCGCCCACGCCAAGGGCCGCATCGGGATGGCCTTCGACGGTGACGCCGACCGCCTCATCGTGGTCGACGAGAACGGCGACATCGCCAACGGTGATGTGATCATGGCTGTGATCGCCCGGCACTGGAAAGCCATCGGCAAACTCAAGAACAACACCGTGGTCGCCACCGTCATGTCGAACCTCGGGTTTCGCAAGGCGATGCTGGAGAGCGGCATCGAGTTCGTGCAGACCAGGGTGGGCGACCGCTACGTGCTGGAGGGCATGCAACAGCACAAGGCCATTCTTGGAGGAGAGCAGTCGGGTCACGTGATCTTCCTCGATCGTGGTCGCACCGGTGATGGTCTGCTCACCGGCATCCGGCTGCTCGAGGTGGTGGCCGGCACCGGCCGCCCGCTGTGTGAACTCCGCCAGGAGGCGATGACCGAGTACCCCCAGGTGCTGCTCAACGTGAGGGTCACCGACCGCAACGGTCTGTCCGATGCCGCAGGGGTATGGGCAGCGGTGACCCGGGCCGAAGATGACCTCGGCGATGATGGACGGGTGCTGGTGCGCGCCTCCGGAACCGAACCCCTGGTTCGGGTCATGGTGGAAGCGCCTGGTGAAGATGATGCCCGTCGCTACGCTGACGGCATCGCTGCTGTGGTGGCAGCCGAACTCGGAGAGGAGGCAGCGTCGACCTGACGTGGGACAGAATCACAATCGACACAGCGCCAGACCTCGATCCGTCCTGCGGGCCGAGGTGACGAGGAGGAAGGTCATCGAAGTATTCGGCGGATGCCTTCCCGGCCCTCCACGGTCGTGACGTCGGGAGCCAAAACCCGGGGGTGACTCCGGTAACAGAGATCCCGGCGAAGTGGAACGAGTGCACAGTCAGTCCGGTACGAGGCCAGTCCGGTACGAGTCAAGGACGAGTCCAAGCGCCCAGCGACGATTGTCCTGGTGACCGTTGTGCAAGCTACAGGTGGTGATCTGCTTGGCGCCTCGTTCGATTCGTCCCACACATTGCTTGTCACAGACCGCTCTTGTGACCCCACTACGAAGGAGTACGCCATGTGTGGCATCGTTGGATACGTCGGGCCCCGGCCCGTTCTGGACATTCTCATCCCCGGCCTGGAGCGCCTCGAATACCGGGGGTACGACTCGGCCGGGGTCGCCCTCAGCGGCACCGACGGCATCACCGTCGTCAATGAGGCCGGTCGCATCGCCGATCTCGAGAAGGTGCTCGCCGTCGCCCAACCCCAGGGCGTCATAGGGGTGGGGCACACCCGCTGGGCCACCCATGGGGCTCCCAACACCCGCAACGCCCACCCCCACACGGAGTGTTCGGGGACGGTGTCGGTGGTGCACAACGGCATCATCGAAAACTGGTCGGAGCTCAAACGAGGACTGATCGACCGGGGCCACACCTTCACCTCCGACACCGACACCGAGGTCGTCGCGCACCTGATCGAGGAGATGGCGTCGCGGCCGTTGGCCGAGGCGGTCCGTCGGGTCATGGCGATGGCCGAAGGCGCCATGGCCCTGGGCGTGCTGCGGTCGGACGACCCGACCCTGCTGATTGGCGCCCGGCGGGGGAGCCCACTCGTGGTGGGCCTCGGCGAAGGCGAGAATTTTCTGGCTTCTGACATCCCCGCCTTCCTCGAGCACACCCGTGAGATGCTGATCATCGACGACGACCGGGTGGTCGAGGTTCGAGCCGAAGGTGTCACCGTCACCGATCTGGATGGCACGGTGGTCACCCCCCGGCGGCGCACCATCGAGTGGGACCTCGAGGCGGCCGAGAAGGGTGGCTACCCCACCTTCATGCTCAAGGAGATTCACGAGCAGCCCCAAGCCATCACCGACACCCTGCGCGGGCGCCTCGACGCCAGCGGTGCCGTCTCGCTCACCGAGCTGGAGTTGCCCGACCAGATCCTGCGCATGGTCGACAAGGTCTTCGTCCTGGCCTGTGGCACGTCGTACCACGCCGCCATGATGGCCAAGTACGCCATCGAGCGGTGGACCCGTCTCCCGGTGGAGATCGACATCGCCTCGGAGTTCCGCTACCGGGATCCGGTTCTCGACGGTCGCAGTCTGGTGATCGGTATCAGCCAATCGGGCGAGACCATCGACACGCTCGCCGCCATCCGGTACGCCAAGGCTCAGGGCTCCACCTTGGTGGGTGTCACGAATGTGGTCGACTCGGCGCTGGCCCGCGAGGCCGACGCCGTGCTCTACACCCGTGCCGGCCCCGAGATCGGCGTCGCCGCCACCAAGACCTTCACCACCCAGTTGGTGGCCATGCAGCTGTTGGGGCTCTACCTGGCTCAGGTGCGCGGCGCCATGGATCCCGGGACGGTGGCGCACCTGGTGCACGAGCTGAACGAGTTGCCGGCCAAGATGCGCACGGTGCTCGAGCTCGATAGCGAAGTGCTCGAAATGAGCAAGCAGTGGGCCGACGTTCGTGACTTCTTCTTCCTGGGACGCTCAGGCGACTTCCCGGTGGCGATGGAAGGGGCTCTCAAGCTCAAGGAGATCGCCTACGTCCGGGCCGAAGGGTACGCCGCCGGCGAGATGAAGCACGGACCGATCGCCCTCATCGAGCCTGGTGTGGTCGTGGTGGGGGTGGCCATGGACACCAGGATCCGTGCCAAGACGCTGTCGAACATGCAGGAGATGAAGGCCCGCGGCGCCACCATCGTGATGGTGGTCGAGGAGGGAGCCGAGGACGAGGTGGGCGAGGTCGCCGACCACATGATCGTCCTGCCCGACAGCCCCGACCTCATCTGCACCGTGTTGGCCGTGGTCCCCCTCCAGCTCCTGTCCTATCACGTCGCCACCGCCAAAGGCCTCGACGTGGACAAGCCGAGGAACCTGGCGAAGACGGTGACGGTGGAGTAAAGCGACGCCGAACGCAGAACGCCGAACGCAGAACGCCCACACCAATCTCCACGGCCCCGGGCACGGCTACCCGATTCCGGTGGCTTCTTGATCTCAGGTTTGGGCGTTCAGGCGTTCTGCGTTCTGCGTTCTGCCCCTCCCTATCATCCCCCCATGCAGATCCTGGGCTTGGGAGTGGACCTCGCCGACATCGATCGGGTGGCCGATGTGCTGGAGAAGTATCCGCGTTTCGCCGAACGGTGTTTCACGCCGCACGAGCGTGAGTATGCGTCCAAGTTCGCCAAACCCGCCCGACGGTATGCCGCCCGCTTCGCCGGGAAGGAGGCGGTGATGAAGTCGCTGGGAACGGGGTGGCGCCGGCTGCGGTGGACCGATGTCGAGATCACCGGCGGTGGCAAACCGACCGTGCGTCTGTTCGGCGACGCCGCCAAACGGGCCGAGATGATGGGTGTGAGCGAGATCCTGGTCACCATCACCCACACCGACACGACGGCGCTCGTGATGGCGGTGGCCGTCGGCGAGCATTGAGGCGCCACCCTGAGGGTGACTGAATGGAGGGTGACTGAATGGTTGGATGGGGGACGGCCGAAGCCGCCCCCCACCCGTGCCTCTGCCCATCGTCTCCCGATGATCGGTGGCGGTGCCCCACCGCCGATTGGCATCGAGGGGTGATCATCGGGCGACCCCCACTGAGCCAGGTCGACCGATCGTCGGCGAGGTGTAGCGGTCGCCTACGATCAGCTCGTGAAACCCGTGCTGAGTCCTGCCGAGTCGGCCCGTTTGGACGCGGAGTCGACGGTTCCCATCACCGTGCTGATGGAGCGAGCCGGGGCGGCGGTGGCGCAGGCGGCGGTTGGGATGGGTGCCGGCTACGGCAGCAGGGTTGCCGTTCTCGTAGGCCCCGGAAACAACGGTGGTGACGGTTATGTCGCGGCCGATCGTCTTCGACGCCGCGGTGTGGCCGTCGACCTGTTGGCGCTGGCTCCACCCCGAACCGAGGCCGCCATTTGGGCGGCGGAACGGGTGGGCGGCCCGGACGGCGCGCTGGCCGGCCCCGATCCAAGGGTGGACCTGGTGGTCGACGCCGTCTTCGGCGGCGGATTCCGGCGAGGCGTCCCGGCGGCGTTGCGACCCTGGATGTCCCTCGATGTCCCGGTCCTGGCGGTGGACGTGCCCACCGGACTCGATCCTTCCGACGGAACGGTCGACGGGGTTGCCTTCATCGCCCGACGCACCATCACCTTCCACAGCCTGTCGCCGGGTCACCTGATCGGGCAAGGGCCGGATCGGTGTGGAGAGGTCGAGATCGCCGACATCGGGCTGGAGGGCGGCGATCCCGAGATGTGGTTGGTCGGGGCGGGTGACGCCGGCCGCCCAGGTCGGGCACGAACCGTCCACAAGTGGTCGGCGGGGTCGGTGCTGGTGATGGGAGGGTCCGAGGGGATGGTGGGAGCTGCGGTGTTCGCCGCCCGGGCGGCGCTGCGGTTCGGGGCGGGAGCGGTTGGTATCGCGTCGCCGTCGGCGGCGACGGCCCAGCTGCTGGCCCCCGAGGTGTTGTCGTACCGTGCCGGGGAGATCCCGGACAGGTTCGGGGTGCTGGTGGTGGGGCCGGGCATGGGCGATGACCGGCCGGCCCTCGAGGCGGCGTTGGCCTCGGGTCGACCGTTGGTGATCGACGCCGACGCCATCGGTCTGCTTCCCTCGGACATTCGATTCGATCGGCCGGTGGTGCTCACTCCGCACGCCGGGGAGTTCTCCCGGATGAGCGGCGGGCCGGTCGGCCACCGCCAGGCCACTTCGCTGGCCGCCCGGACCAACTCGGTGGTGGTGCTGAAGGGCAACCCCACCTTCGTCACCGATGGCGGTGTGCCCCGGGTGGTGAGAAGCGGTGGCCCGTCGCTCGCCACGATCGGGACCGGCGATGTGCTGGCGGGCATGATCGGCGCCCTGCTGGCCCGGGGGCTGCCGCCGCTGGAGGCGGCCACCTCGGCCGCCTACTGGCATGGCGTGGCCGGGACCGAACTCGCCGGCGAGGCCACGCTCACGGCCGACCGGCTCGCCGACGGCGTCGGTGCCTACGCCTGGGATCGGTCATGAGACCGTCGTGGATCGAGATCGACCCGGCCGCGGTGCGTTCCAACGTGGCGTCAATGGTCGAGCTCGTCGGAACCGCCCAGGTCTGTGCCGTGGTCAAGGCCGACGGTTACGGCCACGGCGACGTCCCCGTCGCCGAGGCCGCGCTCGAAGCCGGTGCCACGTTTCTGGCGGTGGCCCTGGTCGAAGAAGCCATCCGGTTGCGGGAGGCGGGCATAGAGGCTCCGATCCTGGTGTTGTCCGAGCCTGCCCTCGAGGATGTGCCGGAGTTGCTGCGGTGGTCCATCACGCCCACCGTGTACCGCCATGCCATGCTGGAACGGCTGCTCGAGGTCGTGAGCAGAGGCCACCTCGACGTTCATCTCAAGGTCGACACGGGCATGCACCGGGTGGGGGCGGATGGCGACCGCACGCTCCAGCTGGCGATGCGTTTGGCCGATGGCGGGCTCCCCGTGCGCATGGCGGCGCTGTGGACGCACTTCGCCGTCGCCGACACCGACCCTTCCTTCACCGCCCAGCAGATCGGGGCCTTCACCGACGTGGTCGAGCTGCTGGCCGACCGGGGGATAGCGGTGCCGATGCAGCATCTCGCCAACACGGCGGGGGCGATCCTTCACCCCGGGGCCCGGCGCGACATGGTTCGGGTCGGGCTGGGCGTGTACGGGTTATATCCCTCGGAGCCGTGCCGTCCGCACATCCAACTGACGCCAGCGATGCGGGTGGTGTCACACGTCTCGATGACGCGGCGTCTCCCGGCGGGAGCACGGCCGTCCTATGGGCGTCGGCGCCCGCTCGAGCGCCCATCGACGGTGGCAACCGCACCGATCGGCTACGCCGACGGCGTGCCCCGGATGCTGTCCCAGCGGGGAGGAACGGTGCTGATCGGGGGCGTGGCCCACCCGTTCGCCGGCACCGTCACGATGGATCAGATCGTGGTCGACGTGGGGGATCATCCGGTCCGGGTCGGAGACGAAGTGGTTCTGATCGGCGGTCAGGGTTCCGGCATGATCGGAGCCGACGACTGGGCGGATCGAACCGAGACGATCAACTACGAGATCGTCACACGGATGGGAAGCCGGCTGCCGCGGAGGTACCTATGAGGAGTGCCGAACCCCCGACATCGGACGCAGAACGCAGAACGCAGAACGCAGAACGCCGAACGCCAGACGCAGAGCGCCTGCAATCGGTCGCTGGATACTGTGGTCGGCGATGAGCGCCAATCGCACGCTGACGGCGGTCGCCGGGATCAAGGTGGGGCATTGGACCGATCCGGTCGCCATGACCGGGTGCACGGTCGTCGACCTCCCCGAACCCAACGTGGCGGCGGTCGAGACCAGAGGGGCGGCCCCGGGATCCCGGGAGACGGCACTGCTGGAACCGGGGATGCTCGTGGAGCAGGTGCAGGCGATCGTGTTGTGCGGGGGGAGTGCGTTCGGGTTGGCAGCGGCCGATGGGGTGATGAGCGAGTTGGAGCGGGTCGGTCGGGGCCACCCCACCCAGGCCGGTCCGGTGCCGATCGTGCCGGCGGCGGTGGTGTACGACCTCGCCGAGGGCGACGCCGCGGTGCGTCCCCGACCGGAGCACGGCGTGGCCGCTTTCCGGGACGCCTCCCCGGCGCCGGTCGCCAGCGGGCGGGTCGGTGCGGGCGCCGGGTGCACTGTGGCCAAGTGGCGGGGTCTTCGACTCCCGGGTGGCGTTGGGTCGTGGGCGGTCGAGGGAGACGGGTTCACGGTGGGAGCCCTCGTGGTGCTCAACGCCGTCGGCGACGTCTTCAGCCTGGAAGGACGGTCGCTGACCGGCGGCCCGGCGGTTCCGGGGGTTCCGCGCCGTTCTCCCGCCGCCGGCGAGAACACGACGCTGGTGGTGGTGGCCACCGACGCCCGGATCGGACGAGCCGATCTGACCCGGCTGGCGGTGCGGAGTCACGATGCCCTGGCGGTGTGCATCCGCCCGGTTCACACCCGCTTCGACGGCGACACCTGTTTCGCGGTGTCCTGTGGGAGTGGTGATGCCGGGGTCGATGAGGTCGCAGAAGCCGCCTTCGAGGCGGTTGGCCGGGCCGTGGAAGCGGCAGTGGGGGCGACAGGCGTTTCGTTCGGATAGCCTGTGCCCAGTCGTCAGGCCTCCCGCCCGAACCAGAGGTAGTAGTGATCGAGCTGATCTGCGCATCCGAGACCGACACCCGCGCCGCCGCAGGCCGGCTGGCGTCATTGTGCCGCCCAGGCGATGTGATCGTCCTCAACGGCGAGCTGGGGGCGGGCAAGACCGCCTTCACATCCGGTCTCGCCGACGGTCTCGGGGTCGAGGAAGCTGTCACCAGTCCCACGTTCGTGGTGATGCGGAGATACGACTCCGGCTTTCTGCCACTGGTGCACGTCGACGTGTACCGTCTCGGCTCGGCCGGTGAGTTCGAGGATCTGGATGCACTTGATGAAGGTCGTGATGGCGTGATGGTGATCGAGTGGGGTGAAGCGGTGGCGGCATCGCTACCCGAGGACCGGTTGACGGTGAACATCGACATCCGACCGGACGGTGTCCGATCCATCACAATGGTCGGCCAGGGCATCTGGACCACCCGCCCGCTGCGGGAGCTGATCGCGTGAGGGTGCTCGCAATCGACACCGCAACCCCCGCCGCCTCGGTCGCCCTCGCCGAGGACCGGAGACTCGTTGCCACCGCCCTCCGGGTGGATCGACGGGGGCATGCCTCGTTCCTGGTCTCGGCCATAGACTTCTGTTTCGATCAGGCCGGCTGGGTTCCGGGCGATCTCGACGCGATCGTCATCGACGTCGGCCCGGGCCTGTACACGGGCATCCGGGTCGGTCTGGCCACCGCCCAGGGGCTGGCCGCCGCCATCGGGGTTCCGTTGGTCCCTGCGGTCTCTCTCGACGCCATCGCCTACCGGGCCGCTACCGGGCACCGCCACATCTGGGCGGTGGTCGACGTTCGGCGCGGTGAGGTGGCGGTTGCCGCCTACCGGCCCGTCCCCGGTGGGGTGGTCAAGGACGGCCCGGCCCAGGTCGTGACCCCCGAGGTGTTGCGGGCGATGCTCGAGTCCGACCCCGACGACGTTCTGCTGGTCGGCGACACCCAGGTCCTCCCCGAGAACCTCCTGAGGGGTCTGCACCGGGTGCGTGTCGGTCGCCCCCGCTACCCGTCGGCGGATGTTCTCATCGAGGTCGCCTCGGTGGCGGTGGACAAGGGGAGCGCGCCGCATCCCGACGAGATCCGACCGATGTACCTGCGCGAACCCGACGTCACCCTGAACTGGGCCGCCATTCGACCCGAGAGCCCGTGGGGTGTGGCCGAGGGCCCGCAGGAGGGCGAGTCGTGATGGCCACGATCGGGTTGCGGGCGTTCACGTCCGACGACATCGCTGCCGCCGAGCTGATCGAGCGGTCGGTCTACCCCCAGCCCTGGTCGGCCGGGGTGTTCGCCGATGAGCTGGGTCAGGCCAATCGGGTCTACCTGGTGCTCGATGTGGACGACGAATTGGCCGGTTACGGCGGCCTGATGCTGGTCGGTGACGAGGCTCACATCACCACCGTCGTCGTCGCTCCCCACCATCGGCAGGGTCGACTCGGCACCAGGCTCATGATCGGTCTGGTGGGTGCCGCCATGGATCATGGCGCCCGCTCGCTCACCCTGGAGGTGAGGAGCTCCAACCTGGCAGCCCAGGCGCTGTACCGCCGGTTCGGCATGGCACCGGTCGGTGTCCGTAAGCAGTATTACCGGGACGAGGACGCCCTCATCATGTGGGTCCACGACATCGACACCGACGAGTACGTCCTTCGGCTCGACGCCATCAGAGAGGACCTGGCATGAATCCGACCATCCTCGCCTTCGAGACCTCGTGCGACGAAACCGCCGTCGCCGTGGTCCGAGGCACCGAGATCCTCTCGAACGTGCTCTCCTCCCAGGTCGAAATCCATGCCCGGTTTGGTGGGGTGGTCCCTGAGGTGGCAGCCCGGGCACATGTGGAGGCGATCCGCTCGCTGACCCATCGGGCGCTCGTCGAGGCGGGAATCCACCCCGATGATCTGGATGCGGTCGCCGCCACCGAGGGTCCCGGTCTGGTCGGGGCGTTGCTGGTCGGTCACTCCTTCGGGAAGGCGACCGCTTGGGCGCGCCAGCTTCCGTTCGTCGGCATCGATCACATGGAGGGCCATCTCTTTTCGCCGATTCTCGAGCATCCCGAGTACCGGGCACCGGCGGTGGTGGTACTGGCCTCCGGCGGCCACAGCCAGCTGGTTCACGTGAAGGGGTGGGGCGACTACCAGGTGCTGGGCTCCACCATCGATGATGCCGCCGGAGAGGCCTTCGACAAACTGGCCCGAGTGATGGGCCTCGGCTACCCGGGTGGTCCGGCCATCGACAGAGCCTCCGAGGGAGGCGATCCGGGTGCCGTCTCCTTCCCGCGGGCCCTGCCAGATCGTCGGCATGACTTCTCGTTCAGCGGGCTCAAGACCTCGGTCAGCACCTACATCACCAAGGCCAAGGCCGCGGGAGAGCTGCCCCCGATCGCCGATGTCGCTGCTTCGATCCAGGAGGCCATCGTCGACGTGCTGGTCCGGAAGACCATCAACGCCGCCGAGGACACCGGCGTGCGGGTCGTTGCCGGCGGAGGTGGTGTGCTGGCCAACCGCAGGCTTCGTGAGAAGCTGGCGGAGGCTTGCGGTGAGCGTGGGCTCGAGCTGATGCTTCCCTCGCCGGCCCTCTGCACCGACAACGCCGCCATGATCGGCGCGGCCGCGGTGCACTGGCTGGAACGAGGGGCCATCACCGCCTGGGATTCCACCGTCGACGCCGGCAAGCGACTCGCCTGAGCGATTGGCATGTGGTGGCTGGCATCGATCCTCTCGGCCGGTGCCGGCTCGATCCACATCGCCCTCGGCCTCGCCCACGCCGAGGGACCGCGACTTCATCAGGTCTTCTTCCTGGGCGTTGGCACCCTGCAGGTTGGATGGTCCTCGATCGCCTGGCCCGACGGTCCCGGGAAGTGGCTGTACCGGGGCGCCATCGCTGGCAATGTCGGTGTCCTCGTCGTGTACGCCGTTTCCCGGATCGTGGGCATCCCGCCGGGGGATGTCTTCGAGGCGGGTCGGGCCGATGTCATCGCCGCCGGGTTCGAGGTCGCCCTGCTGGTGATCCTGGTCCGTCGGGTGGATGTGGCGCTGCCCCGGTCCGTGGCGGTGGTGTCGACCGTCGTGATCCTCGTCCTGATGGTGGTCGGGGTGCTCGCCGGCTTCGACGGCGTCGGCCACTTCGGCCCGGGCGGCCACATCCACTGAGCTCCGGTCGGCCGGGATGCCCCGGAACCGGTGGTCGACGAACCGGGCTCGAGACCGCGTTTGTCACTCCCCCCTCCTGAGTGCTAATCTCCGCTGGCACTCTCCATAGGAGAGTGCCAGCAGTCCCCGACGGGGACTGCTCGTGCCGGAGCACCGGACGCCCTCTCGGGCGACCGGTCTGCCGAGGCCAGGAAAGTCCACACTCGGCGGAGCCGAGCTGTGGGGAAACTGCGTCGTAGGAGGAGCTATATGAAGCTTCAGCCTCTCGGTGATCGGGTCGTCGTCAAGGCTGACTCAGAACAGGACATGCGAACCCCTTCCGGGCTCGTCATTCCTGACACCGCCAAGGAGAAGCCCCAGATGGGATCCGTCGTTGCTGTAGGCCCCGGTGCCTTCAAGGAAGACGGAGAGCGTCTGCCCATGGACGTCAAGGAGGGGGACAAGGTTCTCTACTCGAAGTTCGCCGGTACCGAGGTTAAGCTCGAGGGCAATGAGTACCTCGTGCTGTCGGCTCGCGACCTGCTGGCAATCGTCGGTTGACACGGAGGTATTGATCAATGGCAGCGAAGGAACTTCGCTTCAACGAGGAGGCCCGCCGTGGCCTCCAGGCCGGTGTCGACAAACTTGCCGACACTGTCAAGGTGACCCTCGGCCCGAAGGGTCGTAACGTCGTTCTCGAGAAGAAGTGGGGCGCACCCACCATCACGAACGACGGCGTGACCATCGCCAAGGAAATCGAACTGGACGACCCGTACGAAAACATGGGCGCCAAGCTCGCCTATGAGGTCGCCAACAAGACCAACGATGTCGCAGGTGACGGCACCACGACCGCCACCGTTCTGGCCCAGGCCATGGTGCGTGAGGGTCTTCGTCAGGTCGCCGCCGGCGCCAACCCGATGGACCTCAAGCGGGGCATCGAGAGTGCGGTCGAGGCAGTGTCGAAGTCGATCGGTGAGCTTGCTCGCGACATCGCCACCGGCGCAGAGATCGCCCACGTGGCGTCGATCTCGGCCAACAACGACCCCACCATCGGCAAAGTCATCGCCGAGGCGTTCGACAAGGTCGGCAAGGACGGCGTGATCACGGTGGAAGAGGGACAGACCTTCGGTCTGGAGCTCGAGTTCACCGAGGGCATGCAGTTCGACAAGGGTTACATCTCGCCCTACTTCATCACCGACGCGGAGCGTCAGGAAGCGGTTCTCGAGAACCCCTTCATCCTGATCGCCAACCAGAAGATCAGCTCGGTCAACGATCTGGTCCCGGTTCTCGAGAAGGTCATGCAGGCCGGCAAGACCGTCCTCATCCTCTCCGAGGACGTGGAAGGCGAGGCTCTGGCAACCCTGGTGGTCAACAAGATCCGCGGAACCTTCAGCTCGGCAGCCGTCAAGGCCCCCGGGTTCGGTGAGCGCCGCAAGGCCATGCTCCAGGACATCGCCACCCTCACCGGTGGCACCGTCATCTCGGAGGAAGTCGGCCTCAAGCTGGAGAGCGTCACGCTCGACATGCTGGGCCAGGCCCGCAAGGTCGTGATCTCGAAGGACAACACCACGATCGTCGACGGCGCCGGCACCGAAGCCGACGTCAAGGCTCGCATCAAGCAGCTTGAGCGCGAGATCGAGAACACCGACTCGGACTGGGACCGTGAGAAGCTCCAGGAGCGTCTCGCCAAGCTGTCCGGTGGTGTCGTGGTGATCAAGGCCGGCGCCGCCACCGAGGTGGAGCTGAAGGAGAAGAAGCACCGCATCGAGGACGCCGTCTCGGCAACTCGTGCAGCCGTCGAAGAGGGCATCGTCCCCGGCGGTGGCGTGGCTCTGCTCCGTGCCCAGGAGGCCATCGACAAGCTCCGCGGCGGTAACGACGACGAGAAGACCGGTCGTCAGATCGTGCGTCGTGCCATCGAGGAGCCAATCCGTCAGATCGCCATCAACGCAGGCGCCGAAGGTGGCGTCGTCGTCGAGCAGGTCCGTAACGGTGAAGGTTCCTTCGGGTTCAACGCCGCCACGGGCAAGTACGAGGATCTCATGAAGGTGGGCGTCATCGACCCCGCCAAGGTGACCCGGTCGACGCTGCAGAACGCATCGTCGATTGCAGCGCTGCTGCTCACAACCGAAGCCCTGGTAGCCGAGCGCAAGGAAGACTCTCCTGCCGCCGGTGGCCATGAGCACGGTGGCGGAGGTGGCATGGACTTCTGATCCATCCGGATCAGATCCATCACGAGAAGGTCCCGAGGTTTCGGCCCCGGGACCTTCTTTGTGAGCGACGAGCGACGAGCGACGAGCGCCGAGCTGCTGGCTTCTGGCGGGAAGGGTCAACGCCTCGTCACTCCTTGCCGCAACGGACGTCGGCCACTCTGACCAACAGCCAGTAGCCAGTAGCCAGTAGCCGGCTCTGTTCTCTCGCCCGACGCGCTACGTTGGGGTCATGGACTTCGCTCGGCATCTGCGTTCGGACTCGCAACGGTTTCGTGAGGTCTTGGGGTCACTGGCGCCGGATGCGCCGGTGCCGGGCTGCCCGGGGTGGGACGCCGCCGAGTTGTTGTGGCATCTCACCGAGGTCCAGATGTTCTGGGGTCTCATCGTCGAACACGGGTTGTCTGATCCGGAGGTGGCCGAGGGCATGAAGACGGGCCGGCCGGACTCCTACGGGGATCTGTTGGCAGCCTCCGGCTCCGAGTCGTCGCGACTGGTGCGGGTGCTCGAGGGCAAGGTCGACGATGCCCCCGTCTGGACCTGGTCGGATGATCACACCGTCGGTTTCGTCCGGCGCCGCCAAGCGCACGAGGCGCTCATCCACCGGGTCGACGCCGAACAGGGGGCGGGACTCACCCCGGAGGTAGAGCCGGAACTCGCCGCAGACGGTGTCGACGAACTCCTGACCGTGTTCGTGGGTGGCATCCCCGAGTGGGCGGACTTCGAGCCCGATGGCTCCCGCCTTCAGGTCGATGCCACCGATGAGCGCCGCAGCTGGCGCCTCGCCTTCGGCCGGATGCGAGGCACGTCGCCGACATCCGGCACCGACTACGACCTCCCCGCCGTGGAGGTTGTGGATGATGTCACCGCTCCCGACACGCTCATCGCCGGCACCGCCGCCGATGTCGACCTGTGGCTGTGGGGGAGAGCCCCGATCGAACCCCTCATCGTCACCGGCGATCCGGACCTCGCCCGTCGATTGCGAGCGCTGGTGGCGGAGGGCACGCAGTAGAACAGCTTCTGGCTTCTGGCTCCTGGGTTCCGAAGGCGATCAAGGGTTCGTTGCACTACTGGATACTCAGGTGGCCGAGGCGTCCGATGCCCTTCGCCAGCAGCCAGCAGCTATCTCTCTCCGACCAGTTGCCGATACAGCTCTTCGTACTGGCTGGCGCGTTGATTCCACGAGTTGTCGACCGCCATCCCGTTCTTCTGGATGATCTGCCAGCCTTTGCGGTCGAGGTGCAGGGTGAGCGCCCGACCCAAGGCCCATCCGAGGCCGTCTTCGGTGAAATGCTCGAACACCACACCGGTTCCCGAGCAGGTGGCAGGGTCGGCCTGCTCGACGGTGTCGGCCAGGCCACCAACCCGGCGCACCACCGGGATGGTCCCGTAGGCGAGCGAGTACATCTGGTTGAGGCCGCACGGCTCGTACAGCGAGGGCATCAGGAAGATGTCGGCTCCCGCCTCGATCATGTGGGCCAGCTGGTCGTCATAGCTGGAGGAGAAGGCGGCCTTGTCGGGGAACCTCTCGACCAGTGACCGGAAGAACGCCTCGTACTCGGGCTGGCCGCTCCCGAGCACGGTGAGTCGCATGTCCCAGGTGTCGAGGAAGTGCACCAGCGGGGCCTGCATGATCTCGATGCCCTTCTGCATCGCCAATCGGGTCACGACGCCCACCACCGGGACGTGCTTGCGGTATTGCAGTCCCATGCGGTCGAGCAGTGCCTGCTTGGCACGCTCCTTGCGCCACAGGCTCTTCTCCGAGAACCGCCACGGGATGAGGCGGTCGAGGCGAGGGTTCCACTCGCTGTGATCGATCCCGTTGAGGATTCCGCTGACGCGGTCTGCCCGTTCCCTCAGCAGGGCATCGAGTCCGGCGCCACCCTCGGGCGTCTGGATCTCCCGGGCATAGGTGGGCGAGACGGTGGTGATGGCGTCGGCGTGTATCAGCGCGGTCTCAAGGAACGATACGTATCCGTCGGCGAGGTGATCCTGGTGGAGGAGATCCTCATGGCCGTCGAGCCCGAGGGAGCCGGCGACGGAGGCGTCGAAGCGTCCCTGGTAGCCGAGGTTGTGCACCGTCATGATGGTGGCGGTGGCCCCCAGTTGGGTCGAGAAGGGTCCGCGCACCATGGCCGGCACCAGCCCGGTCTGCCAGTCGTTGCAGTGGATGACATCGGGGATCCACCCGGTGGCGATGACATGCTCCAGGCTGATCCGGCAGAACGCGGCGAATCGGATGTGCTCATCGGGGTCGTGGGTGTACAGCCCGGTTCGCTCGTACAGGCCGGGTGCGTCCACGAATCGGGTGACGGCGTGCCGGTTCTCCCACAGCCGCCACGGCACCGTGACCGGGCCGAGCCTGGTCTCGCCGGCGTGTGCCGTTTCGTTCAACGATTCCCGACTCACCGAGCTGTACAACGGCATCACGGTGACCACGTCGAGGCCCCGCGACCGCAGCGACGCCGGAAGTGCGCCCGAGACGTCGGCCAGTCCTCCGGTCTTGGCGTAAGGCACCACCTCCGAAGCCAGGAACAGCACCCGGAGCGGTCGCATCAGCGGCTCGCCGCCAGCCGGGCCAGCTCGTCGAGCTTCGCCAGCACCTCGGCGGGTGTGCCCTGGGGGAGGGCGAACACCGCCCGGTGAAATCCGAGGGACCCGAGGTGAGCGAGGAACTCCTCGGTCGGCTTGGCGTGGAAGAACGTGAGGTCGAACGCCTCGGGGTCGCGTCCGGCTTTGGCCAGTGCCGCCCGTACCTGGACGGTTCCGGCGTCCAGGTCTGAGCGCCCCAGTGGAATCCACCCGTCACAGAACTCGACGATGTCGGCCAGTGTCCGCGGCCCGATCGCCCCGCCCAGCACCACCGGCGGATGGGGCCGTTGCACCGGTTTGGGCCAGGCCCAGCTCGGTTCGAGCGTCACGTGTTCTCCGTCGAAGGAGGCCTCGTCCTGCGTCCACAGGGCCTTCATGGTGAGCAGGTGCTCGCGCAGGATCGCCCGCCGGTCGGCGTAGGCCACCCCGTGCGACGCCATCTCCTCCCTGTTCCATCCGTATCCGAGCCCCAGGATGAATCGCCCGTTCGAGATGCGATCGAGCGACGCCACCTCCTTGGCGGTCCAGATCGGATCCCGCTGCGCCAGCAGCGTGATCCCGGTGGCCAGTTTCAACTGATCCGTCACCGCCGCCGCCGCGGCCAGAGCCACGAACGAGTCGTAGGTTCGCCAATAGTGCTCGGGCAACGGTGGGGCCCCGTCCGACCCACCCCACGGCGTAGCCCGCGACACCGGGATGTGGCTGTGCTCGGGAAGCCACAACGACTCGAACCCCCGCTCCTCGGCCGCCCGCCCCAGAGAAACCGGATCGAGCGTGGTGTCGGTGGCAAAAATCGTGACGCCAAACTTCATGGACTGAGTATCGCGGAAGGGAGCGAGGAGCGAGGAAGCAAAACGCCGAACGCCGAACGCCGAACGCAGAACGCCCGGAAGGCTCGTTGCTCGTCGCTGCTGACCCTCAGTGTGCAGAACGCACGCGTTTCGCCCACCTTTTGCACATTGTGCAGAACGCACGCGTTTCGCCCACCTTTTGCACATTGTGCAGAAGGTGGATCGCCGCTCGCGTTCCTGCGTGTTGCGTGTGGCGTGTGGCGTGTGGCGTCGGACGTTCCGAGCCAGTATCCAGCAGCCGACTCGCGCTCGTCGCTCGTCGCTCGTCGCTTCTTCTACCCTTTCCTCCTGTGAAAGATCGTCTGCTCGCCCGCATCGCCCGCGAGGGTCCCATCCCGTTCGAGGAGTTCATGCGCGAGGCGTTGTACGGGGACGGGGGGTTCTTCGCTTCTTCGGAGTTGCGATCGGTGAAGGGTGGGGATTTTCTCACGTCGCCGGAGGTGAGCCCGTTGTTCGGGGAGACGGTGGCGGCGTTCGTGGCTTCCGAGCGCGAGCGGATCGGTGAGCCCTTTATGTTGGTGGAGGTGGCGGGCGGGAGCGGGTCGTTGTTGCGGGCCCTTCTCGAGTCGATGGCGGTGGAGACTCAGGCGGTGGAGGCTTCGCCTGCCGCCCGGGCTGCCATCTCCCAGATTCTGGGGGCCGACCGGGTGCACGCGACGCTGGATTCGTTGCCCTCTCCGCTGCGGGGCGTGGTGGTGGCGAACGAGTTGATCGACAACCTTCCCATGGCCATTGCCCAGCTCACCGCTGCCGGATGGAGGGAACGCTGGGTGGGCGCCGATGGGCCCCGTCTCGAGTTCATCGATGCGCCGGTGCGCCCTGCGGTGGCGGCGTGGTTGGCCGAGTTCTCGGGCCCGGTCGACGTGGGAGGTTGGGTCGAGGTCCAACTGGAGGCGGGCGTCTGGATCGAGTCGACGCTCCGGGCGATGTCCGCCGGGTCGCTGCTCCTGTTCGACTACGGCGACACCGCCGAGAATCTGGCGCCGCGGAGAGCGGACGGGACGCTTCGGACCTACCGATCCCACCACCTTGGTCCTCACCCACTCGATGAGCCCGGTGCCACCGACGTCACCGCCGACGTGAACTTCACCGCACTCGAGGCCGCTGCCAAGCGCGGTGGGGCCGAGGTGGAGGTGGTCAGACAGGACGACTGGCTGTTCGAGTGGGGACTGCGTGACCGGATCTCCGGCCTGCGGCGCCGCGAGCTCGATCTCGCCCGTGGTGGCGATCAGATGGAGCGACTACGCGTGCGGACGGTGAAGCAGGAGGCCGAGACGCTGGTGAATCCCCGGGGCCTGGGCGATTTCCGCGTGCTGGTGGCCCGGCTCACCGGGTGACGTAAGTAGGACAATTGTTTCTGTGGCGTCCCGCTCGGACCGTGTCTATGGTGAGCCACGCCGTCGGCCTCGAAGGGGGCCCGAGGCGGGAGAGTCGAGTGGGGACACTACGAGGAGGAATCATGCTGAAGCGCTCGAAGCGCGTCACGCTCCTCGCCGTGCTGTCCGCGTTCTCGATGCTGTTCGGAATGACCCCGGTCTTTGCACAGACCGGGGATTTCGTCGTTCCGGGCGATGCAGTCGATGAGATCGCGGTCAACAAGGTCGAGAGCACGTATCTGGTGATGATGGCCGGCGACCCGGCCGCTTCGTACACCGGGGGAGTGGCGGGATACGCAGCCACCCGTCCCGCCGATGGCGAGAAGCTCGATGCCGGCGATACCGATGTCCGCCGCTACCGGGATTACCTCCGCGGCAAGGGCAATGCCGCCCTTCGCTCCGCCGGGATCGCCACCAGCCAGAAGCTCTACGACTACGGCTTGACCTTCAACGGGTTCTCCGCCCGTTTGACCGGGTTGGAGGCGGCTGCCCTGTCGCAGCAGCCCGGCGTGCTCGGCATCGTCGAGGACGAACTCCGCACCCTCGACACCATCAGCACCACCGAGTTCCTCGGCCTCACCGCAGACGGCGGGGCCTGGGACCTCGGGTACAGAGGCCAGAACGTCATCGTCGGCATTCTCGACTCGGGCATCTGGCCCGAGAATCCGAGTTTCCAGCCCACCGGCGGCCGGTACGGGCGACTCGCCCGCTGGTCCGGTATCTGCCAGACGGGTCAGGCCTGGGACGCATCGGATTGCAATGGCAAGCTGCTCGGCGCCCGTTATTACAACGCCGGATGGGGCGGCGACGCCGGAATCACGGCGGCGTTCCCCTACGAGTACAACTCGCCCCGTGACGCCGACGGCCACGGCAGCCACACTGCCGCCACCGCCGCCGGCGCCGGGAACGTCGAGGTCGTCGTCGACGGGCAGGTGCTGGGCACCGCCAGCGGTATGGCCCCGTTGGCCCGTATCGCCGCCTACAAGGTGTGCTGGGGTCGCACCCCCGAAGGTGGCTGCTTCAGCGCCGACTCGGTGGCTGCGGTCGAGCAGGCCGTTGCCGACGGTGTCGACGTGATCAACTTCTCGATCTCGGGAACCAGCACCAACTTCCTCGACCCCGTCGAGATCGCCTTCCTGGGTGCCGCCGACGCAGGTGTGTTCGTGGCGGCCTCGGCCGGCAACACCCCGGGACCTTCCACCGTGAACCACCCGAGCCCGTGGATCACGACGGTGGCGGCAGGGACCCACGATCGCTACTCGGAGGCGACCCTCACCCTGGGTGACGGATCGGCCTACACCAGCGCATCGTTCCAGACCTCGGGAACCCCGAGCCTGCCGCTGGTCTACTCGGGAGACGTCGGCCTGCCCGACGCACCCGCAGGTGACCCGGAACTGTGCGTGCCCGGCTCGCTCGACCCGGCTCTCGTCGAGGGCACGATGGTCCTCTGCGAGCGTGGCGTGATCGCCCGGGTCGACAAGTCGCTGGCCGTGCGCGACGCCGGTGGTCTCGCCATGATCCTGGCGAACACCTCCGCCAACTCGATCAACGGCGACATTCACTTCGTCCCGACGATCCACGTCGACGAGGTGGCCTACGCCGAGATCCTGGCCTACATCGGCGCCGCAGGCGACGCTGCCACCGGGGAGCTGTCAGCCGGAGGCACCACCGTCGACGAGACGGCGCCCCAGCGGGCGGATTTCTCGTCGCAGGGACCACTGGCCGCCACCGGCGACCTGATCAAGCCCGACATCATCGCCCCCGGCGTGGATGTGCTGGCGGCGTACTCGCCGGATGTGTACGGACGTGACTTCGATCTGCTCTCGGGCACCTCGATGTCGAGCCCGCACATCGCCGGCTTGGCCGCCGTGATCAAGTCGGCCCATCGCGGATGGACCCCCGACATGATCAAGTCGGCGATGATGACCACCGCCGACGACATCGCCGGCAACACCCCCTTCGACGACGGTTCGGGCCATGTGAACCCGAACTCGGCGCTCGATCCGGGCCTGGTGTACAAGGCTGGGTTCAACCAGTACGTCGGGTTCATGTGTGGGACCGGCCAGCTGGATGCCTCGGTGTGCACCGACGTGTTCGGTGTCCGGGTGCTCGATCCGAGCAACCTGAACCAGCCCAACATCGCCATCGGCGAGCTGGCGGGCAGCCAGACCGTGACCCGTCGTGTCACCAACGTGACGGGCAAGACCACCCGCTTCGATGTGAGCGTCGATGCGCCTGCCGGTGTCGACGTGACGGTGTCGCCGTCGCGGCTCACCCTCAAGCGGGGTCAGAGCGCCACCTACAAGGTGACGTTCACCCGTACGAGTGCGCCGCTCGGTGAGTACGCCTTCGGCACGCTCACATGGAGCAGCAACCGTGGCCACGACGTCACCAGCCAGCTGGCGGTCCAGCCGGTGCAGCTGTCCTCGCCGGCCGAGATCTCCGGGTCGGGCGCCGAAGGCGCCATCGACTACGGGATCTCCTTCGGGTACAGCGGCGCCTTCACGGCCGCCCCGCACGGGTTGGTGGCAGCCAACCTCCAGGAGGGCAACGTGGTCGATGACCCGGCCAACGACATCAATACGGCGTTGGGCACCGGGGTGGGCATCACCATCCACGAGGTTGTGGTGCCGGAGGGAACCGCGTACACCCGGATCGCGTTGTTCGACGACTACACCGATGGCGACGACGACCTCGACCTGTACGTGTTCGACTCGGACTTCGGGTTCGTCGGGGGGAGCGGCTCGGGCACCTCTGAGGAAGAGGTGAACCTCGTGCTGCCAACCGGAGGCACCTATCTCGTGATCGTGCACGGCTGGCAGACCGATGGACCCGACGCCAACTACACGTTGTTCGATTGGTCGGTGTCGGCGACACCGGCTGACGGCAGCGGGGCCACCGACCTGTCGGTCACGGCACCGACCAGTGCGACCCTGGGGACGTCGGGCACCGTGTCGGTCTCCTGGAACGGCCTCGAGGCCGGCCAGAAGTACCTTGGTGCGGTCTCCTACACCGATGATGCGATCTTCGGGTTGACGGTGGTGTCGATCTCCAACGAGTGACGCCGAATCCGATGACGAGTGACGGAGGAGGGCGCCCGCCGGGCGCCCTCCTCTCGCGTTCGCCCGGCCCAATTCCGGGTGGCGGGTACGATTTGTCGTATGAGGTCCGGGTTCATCGCTGCGGTTCTGCTGCTGGCCGCATGTGGTGGTGGTGACACCACCGTCACCACCGGAAGCGCTGCTGTGTCCTCGTCCCTGCCCCCAACGACAACAGTGGAGTCGACCATGCCACTCGAACCCCCCACGTCCCCCACCGAGTCGACCGCCACATCCATCCCCGCGTCGTCCGAGTCGGCCGCTCCGACCTCCGCCACCGGGACTGAGGGCGAGGGCGTTCCCATCGCGCTGATCGACCCGGTCCTCATCGACGCCGCCGCCCGGGCAGGCGTCGAGGTCGGCAAGGTGACCGTGGTGTCAGCCGAGCTCCGTGATTGGCCTGACGGGTCGCTCGGCTGTCCGGTTCCGGGCATGATGTACACCCAGGTCATCACGCCCGGATACCGGGTGCTGATCGAGGCGGGCGGCGAGCAGTTCGACTACCGCATGAACCGCCGCGGGGCATTCCGGCTGTGTGAGACCGGGGCAGTCATCCCTGACATCCGCACGCCGGGCACACTGCGTCCCGGTACGTCGATTCCTGGTGACTCGTCCCCTGATCCTGAACCGCGGTACCAGGACATCGAGGGGCCGCGCAAATAGCCGGAGCGCCTGGATACCCTTTTCTCCATGAACAATGTCAAGACAGTCGGGTTGCTGGCGTTCATGGGAGCGCTACTGGCGTTCATCGCCATGAGCCTGGGCCAGTCGATCTGGGTCGGGCTGGGTATCGCCGCGGTGTTCAACCTGGGCGCCTACTTCTTCTCGGATCGCCTGGCGCTGGCTGCCAGCCATGCCCGTCCGGTTGAGGAACACGAGCTCCCACAGGTGTACGCCATCATGCGGAACCTGTGCACCCAGGCGCAGATGCCCGTGCCCCGTATTCACATCATCGACTCGCCGCAACCCAATGCGTTCGCCACCGGCCGCAACCCCAAGCACGCCGCCGTGGCCGTGACCACCGGCATCCTCTCGGTCATGACCTATGAGGAGCTGCAGGGCGTGCTCGCCCACGAACTGGCCCATGTCCGCAACCGGGACATCCTCATCAGCTCGATTGCAGCGATGATCGGCGCGGCCATTTCGATCCTCGCCCGCAGCGCTCTCTGGTTCGGGGGTGGTCGCGGCCGGCAGAGCCCATTCGGGGCGATCGGGGCGATCCTCGCACTCATCGTCGGGCCGCTGGCAGCCATGTTCATCCGCATGGGGATCTCCCGGGCCAGGGAGTATCAGGCCGATCGATCGGGCGCCGAGCTGACCGGCCAGCCCATGCAACTGGCAGCCGCTCTCGCCAAGATCGGTGAAGCCACCGCCCGGATTCCCATGCGGGTCGACCCTGCCGTGAGCCAGCTGTTCATCGACAATCCTTTGAAGGCGTTGCGGGGCGGGGGCATGATGAGCCTGATGTCGACACATCCCCCGATCGAGGAGCGCATCAACCGGCTGCGACTGATGGCCGGACGTTGATCGAGCTCGATGCCGGCGCCGCCACGGCGGTGTCGGGAGCCCTGATGGTGCTGGCCGCTGGTTGGGCGTCGATGGTCAGCGTCCGGAGCGCCGCTCTGGGACCCCGTTGGACGCTCGTGCATCTCGGGCGGGCTCGCTGGGCGGCGGCGGTCGCGGTCGCGATCGGCCTGCTGGTGGCGGTAGCAGTACGTCCTCTGTGGGTGGGCCTGGTGGCGGTCTACGTTCCGATTGCGGTGGCGGTCCTCATCTGGATGATGCGGCGCAACCTCGAACGCTTCGAGCGGGTCGGTGGCCTGGAGCCGTTGCCTGCGGAGGCGGTCGCCGTCGTGGTCGCCCGCGCCCGCCGTTCCCTCGTGGTGGGGGGTGGTGTCCTGGTGGGCCTGGGCGGAGTGGGCTTGGCGACCGGCACGGGCACGGTTGCTTGGGTGGTGGCCGCGGTGGGCGCCACCGTCGCCGGCAACGGCCTCATCATCCGACCTCTGCGCCAAGGGCCGCTCTGAACGGCTTTGTCGGCTCCCTCACCCGGGACTATGCTTTCGAGGCCCCGGTGCAGCCGGGTATGCCGGGATGCCCGAGCGGCCAAAGGGAGCAGACTGTAAATCTGCCGGCGTAAGCCTTCGGAGGTTCAAATCCTTCTCCCGGCACCAGGGTCACCGTTCTTCGACGGCCCCGGTCACAAACGGACGCCCAGCACCGTGGGCGGCCAATCAGGCCCCCTTAGCTCAGTGGTAGAGCACTTCCATGGTAAGGAAGGGGTCCGGGGTTCAAGTCCCCGAGGGGGCTCAACGGCCCGGTTGCAGAACCGGTCCGGAGGGCGGGGCCGTCAGGTCCCGCAATCGAGGCGGCGTAGCTCAGTAGGTGAGAGCGCTCGACTCATAATCGAGAGGTCGGCGGTTCGAGTCCGCCCGCCGCTACACCCGGAAGCGGGCGACACACCAGCCCACGACCACGCAGAAAGGTAACGCACCATCATGGCTAAGGCGAAGTTCGAGCGTAACAAGCCGCATGTGAACGTTGGGACCATGGGTCATATCGATCATGGGAAGACGACGTTGACGGCTGCGATCACGAAGACGTTGTTTGAGCGTGTTGGTGG
>JBHJOH010000107.1:0-27378 GCA_050329955.1 Acidimicrobiia bacterium
AAATCATCCGCTGCCTCAAACGCTACGTCGCTCGAGACGTCTACAGGATTCTCACCCAACCCCACTAGACATCTATAGGAGCATCTACCCCGCAAGCGGGGGCCCCTTCCCCCTCTCGCAAGCTCGAGGGGGACAAAGTCATTCACGCCGCTCGTCGCTCGAAGCTCGTCGCTCGTAGCTCAGTCGCTCAGCGCTCGCCGCAGGAATGCGGCCATCTGGCCGCGGGTGACCGGATCGTTGGGACAGAACCGATCGTTGGCGGGCGGGTTACAGCCCGGGTGACACCTGCCGTTGCCAGCTTCTCGATGTCGGACTCGAACACCGAGCTGTTGTCGTCGACGAAGTCCACCGAACCGGCAGCCGAATACCCCAACGCCCGCACCAGGAAGGCAGCCATCTGACCACGCGTCACCGACTCATCCGGACAGAACCGATCGTTCGCCGGCGGATTACAACCCCGCGTGACACCCTGATCGGCCAGCCACTCGATGTCGGCTTTGAAGATGTTGTCGGGGTCGACGTCGGAGAACCGGGACCCGACCTGACTACGGGTGCCGTAGACGGGCCGGGCCGCTCCCAGCTCGAACGCGCCGGCGTCGGGTGCACCGTTGATGGTGGTGGCGTCGTTGAGGTTGGGGAGAACCGCACCGGCGTCCACCGCGGCCGACCCGGACCGCAGCCGGGGGTCGGAGGCATCGGGATCGACCTCCACGTCCCAGTCGGCGGGGAGCGGCGCGGCGACCAGATCCGAGAACCCCACCTCGACGCCGTTGTCCTCGACCCCGGCCGGTAGGTCGCCGATGCGGTCGTAGCGGACGTCATCCCACTTGAACCAGGCGCTTCCCGGGTCCACCGTCCGGCTGGTGCCCCAGGCGTTGTGGTCGAGATCCCGATAGCCGGTCACGGCCGGAGTCAGGAACTCGAAGGCGTAGCGGATGCCCAGGAAGAGGTTGTTGCGGAAGGTGGTGTTGGTCCAGCGGGTGTTGGAGGTCATGGCGTTGCCGTTCATGACCCCGGTGTTGTGGGCGATGTACAGCCCGGCCGGATCGTTGTTGAGCTTGATCGGCCGGGACTCGAGGTTGAAGAACTCGTTGCGGACGATGTAGGCCGGGCCGCCGTAGATGGGTTGCACACTCACGCCGGTGCGCGAGTTGGTGACCCGGTTGGCCCACACCCTGACGTTGGCCTGGTTGTAGTCGATCTCGATCCCGTCATCGACGCAGCGCCCCACGTCGTTGCCATAGGCGTCGTTGCCGAACGATGGCCCGTGTTGGGGTTCGATCGAGATGCAGTCACCGAACGACCAGACCTCGTTGTGGCACACGGTGTTGCCCCATCCACGCAGGTCGATCCCCTGCTCGTCGGGGATGCCGGTTCCGGGCCACGGAGTGCGGCCCTCGACCACGTTGTCACACACGATCTGGCGTCGCTCGAGGTCACGGTCACGGCGGTTGATGATGCCGTTGTCGACCCGGCGCAGATCATTGCGGGTGATGACGATGTCCTGGGTGTTCTGGGCATCGATCCCCCACTCACCGTCGGTGATGGTGAGACCCTCGATGATGATGTGGCTGGTGGGACGGTCGAACTGGCCGATGGTGACCACTCCCCGATCGGTGCCGTTGCCGTCCAGCACCACGATGCCGTCCCCGGGACCCCGGAAGGTGATGGGCGAACCGGCCGCGCCGGACGCGAGGATCTCGAAGGGGGCGTAGACACCGGCGGCCATCTCGAAGGTGTCACCGGGAGTGGCGGCGTTGGCGGCGGCCTGCAGCCCGCGGAACGGATCGCCCTGGGTGCCCGACCCGCCCCCCGTACCCGGCACCACGTGACGGATACGACCACCGGGTTGGGGCACGGTCAGGGTGGTGGCTTCGACGGTTTGCACCGATCCGCCCCCATCGGGGTCGGCGAGCGTGACCCTCACCTCGTAGTCGGTGCCGGGTTCGAGGAACATCGCCGATGCCCCCCACGAATCGATGGTGAGGGCGGCGCCGTCGACCACCGTCCCGGGGACTGCCCGGACGGCGGGAGCCCCCTGTCCCCAGCTCCCCGAACCGTTGGCACGGAACTCCACCGTCATCGACGAGTCGAGGTCGGTGTCGCCCGAGACGAACCACACCACGCCGAGCGACCCGAGGGTGGTGTCGACCCTCAGCTCTCCCGGCTCGATCGCCTCACCCGCCGCAATCGCCGGCGCCGCCGGCAGCAGCACTGCGCCGATGATGGCGGCCACTGCTGCGGCCAGGTTGCGTGATCCCCTCATGTCCATCTCCCCCGTCGAACCCGGCGGAAGCGTACCCTGTCGCCATGCACGACGACCTCGCCACCCGTGTCCATGACCTGTTCCCGTCACTGACCACGATGCTGGCCGACCTGGTTCGAATCCCCTCGGTCAGTCTCACCGGGTATCCACCGGCCGAGGTACGCAGGTCCGCCGAGCACCTGGTGGCGGTGCTGGTCGAGACCGGCTTCACCAACGTGGGGCTGTTGGAACTCGACGGAGCCCACCCTGCCGTCTTCGGGGAGATCCCGGGGCCCGAGGGCGCCCCCACCGTGCTGTTGTACGCCCACCACGACGTTCAGCCCCCGGGCCCGGCCGAGGCGTGGCGTACCGGCCCGTTCGACCCCTTCATCGAGGACGGACGCATGTACGGGCGCGGAGCCAGCGACGACAAAGCCGGCATCGTCATGCACCTGGGGGCGGTGGCTACCTTCGACGGCGCCCTGCCGGTCGGGGTGAAGCTGTTCATCGAAGGAGAAGAGGAGGTGGGCTCAGCCCATCTCGGTGAGTTCCTCGACCGCTACTCCACACTGCTGGCAGCCGACGTCATCGTGATCGGCGACTCCGGCAACTGGCGGGTGGGCCAACCGGCCCTCACCACCTCGCTCCGTGGGCTGGTGTCGTGTGTGGTCGAGGTGAGGACCGCCGAGAATGCCGTCCACTCGGGCATGTACGGCGGCGTGTTCCCGGATGCGCTGACCACGCTGGCCCGCCTGCTTTCGACCCTGCACGACGATGACGGCAACGTCGCCATCGCCGGTCTGGTCTCCGAGGAGTCCGACCCGCTCGACCTGACCGAGGACGAAGTCCGCCAGCAGATGGGAACGGTCCCCGGCCTCCAGCAGATGGGTTCCGGCAGCATCACCGGCCGCATGTGGACCAAACCCGCCATATCGGTGCTGTCGGTGGATGCCCCACCGATCAGCGAGGCCATCAACCAGCTGGTGCCGGTGGCCCGCGCCAAGGTGAGCATGCGCATCGCCCCCGGGCAGGACCCGGCGGCTGCCATGAACGCCCTCCGCAGCCATCTGCTCGCCAACGTCGCGTGGGGCGCCGACCTCACCTTCCTCGGCCAGGAGATGGGTTCGGCCTTCCATCTGGCCGTCTCCGGCCCCGCCCCCGAGGCGTGGAAGACCGCCATGCAGCAGGTGTGGGGCAGCGACGTGGTGCAGATGGGCATCGGCGGATCGATCCCGTTCGTGGCCGACTTCTCGACCCGTTTCCCGGATGCGGCCATCCTCCTCACCGGCCCCGGCGACCCCACCTCCGCCGTGCACGCCCCCAACGAGAGTCAGCATCTCGGCGACCTAGAGAAGTCCGTGCTGGCCGAAGCGATCGCTCTGAGACTGCTCGTAGCTCGTAGCTCGTAGCTCGTAGCTCGTAGCTCGTAGCTCAGCTATCCAGCCACATGAGCACGAACCCACGCAGCCGATCGATGTTGGTGCCTTTCGAGGCGCTCACCCACAACACGTCACCCGGTTCCAGATCACACTTGGCGGCCAACTCGCGGCGCCGTTTGTCGCGAATGGACGACTTCACCTTGTCGTGTTTGGTGGCGATCACGGTGTGGGGCACGGTGTTGGCGCGCAGCCAATCGAGCATGGTGATGTCGAGAGCGGTCGGGCCGATCTCGCCGTCGACCAGCATGGCCACCATCACCAGGTTCTCGCGTTCGAGCAGGTAGCCCTCGATCATCGCCTGCCACTTGTTGCGCATGTGGGGCGGGGCCTTGGCGTAGCCGTAGCCGGGCAGGTCCATCAGTGTCCCGGACCCGCGCACCTCGAACAGGTTGAGGAGTCGGGTGCGGCCCGGCGTCTTCGACACATGCGCCAACTGCCGGTGGTTGGCCATGGTGTTGATGAGCGACGACTTGCCCACGTTCGAGCGCCCCACGAACGCCACCTCGGCCTTGGTGGGCGGAAGTGTGGTGTGTCGTTCTGCCGACTGGACGAAGGTGAGCTGAAGCGGGGATGCCATGGGCACCCACCAGGGTAGGACTACCAACGCTGCGCTAGGACGTCGGTCAGCGGGGCGGCGTCGAGATCGAGCGGGCCACCCGCTCGGCGACGGCGGGAGGCACCACCGAGTCGGGGTCGCGCAGCGAGCCGACGGCCTCCTGCACCCCGACCAGGGCGGCGTAGAGCGGCGGACAGGTCGGGCAGGTCTCCAGGTGCGCCTCCACCGTGCGGGCGACCGTTTCGTCGAGGGCTCCGTCGAGATAGTCGGACACGTGTTGACGGGCATCCCAGCATCGCATGGGCACTCCTCTCAGGGCATGGCGTCGTTCGGCGCCGGAGGCGAGGGACGAGACCAGTGCCATCCGACCGCGTCGTAGCCGTTGCTTGGCGGCCGGGAGCCCGATCTCCTCGAGGTCGGCGATCTCGCGCACCGTCCAACCCTCGACGTCGTGCAGCAGCACGGCGGTGCGGTAGATGAAAGGAACCCGTGCGAGGGCGTCTTCGAGTTCGTCCCTGGTGGCGGCACGATCGACCACCAGCGCCGGGTCCACCGTGTACTCGTCGTCGCGCCAGGAATCCTCGACGTCCTCCACCACCACCTCGCGCTCGGAACGGCGCGCCCGGTCGATCGCCAGGTTCCGGAGGATGCGCTTGAGCCACGCGCTGAGCGGGGCGTCACCCCGGTACTGGTCGGACCGTTCGATCGCACGGACCACCGTGTCCTGGGTGAGGTCGGCGGCGAGGTGCTCGTCGCGCACCAGCGCCCGGGCGAACCGGTACAAGCCGGGAATCTCGGCGGTGAGGTCGTCGGGGTTCATCTCCGCCATCTCAGCAGCCCGGCTCCACCCCACACAACCAACGCCGCTCCCACCGCCATCAGCACGGTGGTGTCGAGCCACGCCCCCACTGCGGCCAAGGCCAATCCGGTCAGCCCACGAACGATGGCGTCGGTCGGGGCCGGCTTGAATCCGGCTTCGGTGAAGAGCCGCTCGAGGTCTGTCGCCGACATCCTCCCGACCACCCGCGACGACTCGATGCCGTCGGTGCGCAGGATGATGGTGGGGGTCCCTTTGACCGCCAACGCCTCCACCCGTGCGGGGTCGAGTGAGGCGTCGATCTCCTCGATCTTCACCCCACCGGAGTGGGCGGCGATCAAGCGGTCGAGGTCGGGTTGCATCGCGTTGCAGTGATGGCACCAGGGAGCGGTCACCACCAGGATCTCGAACGGGGTCGAGCTCATGATCGCTGAAGATCGGGGCGGAGGGAAGTGAACCAACCCTCCACCCCGCAGTCGGTGATCATCGGGCCGCCACCGTCTCCTTGGTGCGGGTGGAGAGCTTGCCGATGGCGTACAACGGGCACCATCCCATCAGGCCGGTGGCGAGCGGCACGAAGCCGAGGAACTTGAAGACGGTTCCGAGGGTCCCGTCGACCACTCTACCCCAACCCAGTGCCAGCAGCACGATGCCGGCGACGATACGGATGGCCCGGTCTGCGGTGCCCTCATTCCTGAACGACATGGCTTCCTCCTTGTGTGTCGAGCCTGTCGAACCTGAGACGAACGAAACGGGAAAAGGGATACAACCCCCGGCTCGAGGAGCGGACTCCGCATGGACGACCGCTCGAGGGCGGCCCGGCACTAGCCTGCCGCAGCATGCGTCTCGTCATCGCCGAGTGCACCGTCGACTACCAGGGACGGCTCACCGCACATCTGCCCAGGGCCACCCGGCTCATCATGGTGAAGGCGGACGGGTGCGTCGCCATCCACTCCGACGGCGGGGCCTACAAGCCGCTCAACTGGATGACGGCGCCCAACACCGTGGTCGAGGCCGAGGGCCAGTGGGTGGTGGCGAATCCGAAGGGCGAGAAGTTGGTCATCACCATTCACGAGCTGATGGTCGACACCGCCCATGATCTCGGGATCGACCCCGGGTTGCAGAAGGACGGGGTCGAGGCGCACCTGCAGAAGCTGCTGGCGGAACGGCCGTGGGTTCTCGAGGAGGGTCTGGTGCTGATCCGCCGTGAGTACCCGACCGACATCGGCCCGGTCGACCTGCTCTGCTCCGACCTCAATGGCGACACGGTGGCGGTCGAGATCAAGCGCCGGGGGGAGATCGATGGCGTGGAGCAGCTGGCCCGCTACCTCGAACGCCTGAACCTCGACTCACGGCTGGCGCCGGTCCGGGGCTTGTTCGTGGCGCAGTCCATCACCCCACAGGCCAAGACGCTGGCGAAGGCCCGCGGGCTCGAGGCGATCGAGATCGACTACGACGGGCTGCGGGAGATCGAGTCCGACGAGCTCACGCTGTTCTGATAGCGGGCCGTGAGCTGCTGGAGCTGGTCGGCCGCAGCTCTCAGATCGGTGACGACCCGAAGCATGCGCCCGGCGTCGGAAGGGTCGATGGCCTCAGCCCGCAGGCTGGCCTCGGACACCTGCTGCCACACCTGTCCGATGAGCGGATCGTCGTTGGAAGCGGGTGCTTCGAGGAGACGCTCCAGCTCGACCAGCAGCGCCGAGACCCGGCGATGGTCCTCGGCGGGGTCGACGGCCTCGAGTTGGGTGACCACCCGATCCAGCTCCGCACCGTCGGAGAGCACCGCCTGGGCGTCGAACCGATCGACCGCCGCCACCCATCCGACTGCGATCACGGCCAGCACGAACGCCGCCAGCCAGGCACGGCTGAAGGGAAGTGGGCGCCGCATCACGGGCGGGTCCACCAGATCCTCGTGTCCGCTCAAACCATGCACCAAACCCCTCCTTTCCCCCTCAGACGTTCCGAACCCCCGAAAAGTTCCCCGATAGGCTCTGAGTGTGCGCCTCATCACCTACAACGTGAATTCGATCACTGCCAGACTGCCACGCCTGCTGGCACTGCTGGACGCTCACCGACCCGACGTGGTGTGCCTGCAGGAGACGAAGGTGTCGGTCGCCACCTTCCCACACCTGCCGCTCCAGGCGAGCGGATACCGGGCAATCGACCACTCGGGCGGACGCTGGGCGGGCGTGGCGGTCCTTGCCCGGGACAGCCTTGCATTCGAGCATGTGGCAGTTGGGCTTCCCGGAGAGGAAGCTGTCGACGAGGCCCGGTGGGTGGAGGCCGATGTCGACGGCGTGCGGGTGATCTCGACCTATGTCCCCAATGGGCAGGCGCTGGGGACGGTGCCGTTCCACCAGAAACTCGTGTTCCTCGAGGCCATGCAACGACGGGCGGCGGAACTGGCCGATCGCCCCACCGTGATCGCCGGAGACATGAACGTGTGCCCGACCGATCTGGATGTGTGGAACCCCGCCCAGATCCACGGCGCCACCCACATCACCCCCGACGAGCGGGGCCGCCTCGAAGCGGTGGTGGCTACGGGGTTCGTGGACTCGTTCCGGGCGCTCCACCCCGCCGAGCCCGGCTACACCTGGTGGGACTACCGGGCGGGCCATTTCCACAAGGGCTTCGGCCTGCGTATCGACCTGGCTCTGGTGAGCTCGCCTCTCGCAGCCCGGCTCACCACTGCCTGGGTGGAGCGGGATTTCCGCAAGGTCTCCACCGTGCCGGATTCCAAGCCCTCGGATCACGCCCCGCTGATCATCGAGATGTCCTGAGCCGCTGCCCCAGGACTGCGGGCACTAAACCTCCCCGGCGCCTTCGAACCCCAGTTGGCGCCATCCCTCGAACACGGCGATGGCGGCCGAGTTGGAGAGGTTGAGGCTGCGGACCCCGGGCCGCATCGGGATGTGCACCACCGCCGTGATCCAGGGCAGCTCCATCACCTCGAGGTCGAGACCGACCGACTCGCGCCCGAACATGAGGCTGTCGCCAGGCCGATAGGCGATGTCGGTGAACCGGGTCGAGCCCTGCTTCGAGAACGCAAACACCCGCTCGGGAGCGGCCGCCGTCCTCCACGCCTCGAGGTCGGCGTGCACGTTCACCACGGCCTTGTCGCGGTAGTCCATCCCGGCGCGGCGCAGCTTGGCATCGGAGAGGTCGAAGCCGAGTGGCTCGATCAGATGGAGCCGGCACCCGGTGTTGGCCGAGAGCCGCATGGCATTGCCGGTGTTGGGAGGGATCTCAGGATGGACGAAGACCAGGTCGAACATGAGGGAGAGACGCTAACCGCGGGCGGCTACGGTGACGCCCCGAGATGATGCCCACTGAGACCCTGGCGTTCGGCGAACCGCTCCGACACCTGATGGCGCGCAATCTGGCCGCCCTCGACGTGCAGTCCGCCACCGGCGGCAGGGCGGCGGCGGTGGTGATGGCGATCGTGCCAGCCGGCGACCAGGCGGCCTTCATCCTCACCCGACGTCCCTCCCACCTCAGCAATCATCCCGGCCAGTTCGCCCTACCCGGCGGCCGCATCGAAACAGGTGAGACCGCCGAACAGGCGGCGTTGCGCGAGCTGGAGGAGGAGGTCGGCGTCAGCCTCTCCGACGACTGCATCCTCGGCCGGATGGACGACTACGTCACCCGCTCGGGATTCGTGATCACCCCGGTGGTGGCATGGGCCGGGTGGGTGGACCCGATTCCCAATCCGGAGGAGGTGGCCGAGGTCTACGAGATCCCCCTCTCGGTGCTCGACCGGGACGACGCTCCCCGGCTCATCACGATCCCCGAATCCGATCGCCCCGTCATCCAGATGCCAATGCTCGACAATCACATCCATGCCCCCACCGCCGCCGTGCTCTACCAGTTCCGCGAGGTGGCGCTGCGGGGTCTGCAGACCAGAGTGGCGCACTTCGAGCAACCGGTGTGGGCCTGGCGTTGACGTCCCCGGGGAACGCGGGCGTCACGGGAAGCATGATTGGCCCGGCGGCGTCCTAGCCTACGCCCCATATGTCCGACACGTCCGGTATCGCCGCACGCGCCGAGAGCGCCACCAAGATCTACGAGTCGGGCCCCAACCAGGTGCGAGCCCTCGACGCCGTCTCCATCGACTTCATGAAGGGCCGGTTCACGGCGATCATGGGCCCTTCGGGCTCGGGCAAGTCGACGCTGCTGCACTGCCTGGCCGGCCTCGACACCGTCACCGAGGGAGGCGTGTTCATCGGTGACCAGAACCTCGGGTCGCTGTCGGACAAGGACCTGACACTGCTCCGGCGGAAACGGGTCGGGTTCATCTTCCAGGCGTTCAACCTGGTCCCCACCCTCAACGCCTCCGAGAACATCACCCTCCCACTCGACATCGCCGGTGACGGGGTGGACCGTTCCTGGTTCGACCGGGTGATCGGAGTGCTGGGCCTGGCCGATCGCCTCAAGCATCGTCCGTCGGAGCTCTCCGGGGGCCAACAGCAGCGGGTCGCCGTGGCGAGGGCCCTCGCCTCCCAGCCCGACATCATCTTCGCCGACGAGCCGTCGGGCAACCTGGACTCGAAATCGGGTGCCCAGTTGCTGCAGTTCCTGCGCCGGGCGGTCGACGAGTTCGGGCAGACCATCATCATGGTCACCCATGACCCGGTGGCGGCCGCCTACTCGGACCGTGTCGTGTTCCTGGCGGATGGCCGGGTGGTCGACGAGATCCACTCCCCCACCGCCGAGGTGATCCTCGACCGCATCAAATCGCTGGAGACCTGACCATGTGGCGGGCCACCTGGAAGGGCCTGCTCGGCCACAAACTCCGCATGGCGCTGACGGCGCTGGCGATCTTCCTCGGGACGAGCTTCATCGCCGGGTCGTACGTGTTCACCGACACCCTGGGCGGGTTGTTCGACGACCTGTTCTCGAGCGCCTTCGCCGGCACCGATGTGGTCGTGCAGGCGACGCTCGACGAGGATCTCACCTTCGTTCAGCGGCAACGGTTCGACCCGACCGTCGTCGACGACATCCTGGCGGTCGAGGGGGTGGCGGCCGCCGAGGGCACGGTGGGCGGGTTCGCCAACCTCGCCACCCCCGAGGGTGAACTGCTGGGAGGACAGGGTGCCCCCACGCTGGGCTCGGCCTGGATCGAGGTCGGCAACCCCTTCGAGCTCCGTGACGGCGGTCCGCCCGCGGGCCCCGGCGAGCTGGTCATCGACAAGGCGTCGGCCGATCGATTCGACCTGGCGGTGGGTGACGACGTCCAGGTGATCTCGCTGGGACGGCCCGAGTTGTTCGAGGTGGTGGGTCTGATCGGCCTGGGCACCAGCGACGGCTTTGGTGGCGCCACCGCCATCGGAGTGCAGTTCGAGACCGCCGACCGCATCTTCGGGGCCGACGGCCAGATCGATGCCGTGAACGTGGTCGCCGACGAGGGCGTCGATCCGGCCGCCCTGGCGGAACGGATCGGAACCGTTCTGCCCGAGGGCGTGCAGGCGGTGGACGCCCGGCTGGCCGCCGAGGAACAGCTCGCCGGGTTCAAGGATGCACTGGGTTTCATCAACACCTTCCTGCTGGTGTTCGGCCTGGTGGCGCTGTTCGCCGGGACCTTCCTGATCCAGAACACCTTCCAGATCATCGTCACGCAGCGGACCCGCGAGCTGGCGCTGCTGCGGGCCATAGGCGCCACCCGCGCCCAGGTGCTCAGGATGGTCATGGGTGAGGCGGTGCTGGTGGCGCTGCTGGCATCGTCACTGGGTGTCGTCGGCGGCATCGGGTTGGCCAACCTGATCCGGCTGGCATTCGAGACCTTCGGTGGGGACATCCCGGGCGGCGATCTGGTGGTGGCACCACGCACGGTGGCGGTGGCGCTGGGTACCGGGCTGATCGTCACGCTGCTGTCGGCCATCGTGCCCGCCCTCAACGCCTCCCGCATTCCTCCGGTGGCGGCCATGCGCGAGGCCCTGTCCCGCCCGCGAGCAAAGAGCCTCCGCCGGCGCGGCGTGATCGGCGGCACCCTCACGACGATGGGGCTCGGCCTCCTCTTCCTGGGGCTGCGCGCCATCGTGCCCGAGTCGCTGTCACCGGTGGCGGTGGTTGGCGCTGGGGCGGCGGCGATGTTCGTGGGCATCGCCGTGCTCACCCCGCTCTTCGTCCGCCCGGTCGGCCTGACGCTGGGCGCACCCATCGCCGCCACCGGCACCATCGGGCGCCTCGCTCAGGAGAACGCCGTCCGCAGTCCCCGTCGGACCGCGGCCACCTCGTCGTCGATCATGATCGGCACCGCCCTAGCCGGGCTGGCGCTCATCCTCGGCTCGAGTCTCGACGTCACCACCGAGGTGCTGATCGAGGATCGATTCCGCTCCGACCTGATCGTGCAGCCGGGCGGCTTCGGTGGGGCCGAGCTCAGCCCCGAGCTCGCCCAGGAGTTGGCCGCTCTGCCCGAGGTGTCTGCGCTGGCGGCGGTGCGACGCAACGCCGCCCAGGTGGCTGGCGACACCAGCTTCATCTCCGCCGCCGACATGCCGAGTCTGGTCGAGCTGGTCCGCTTCGAGCAGGTGGCGGGAGACATGGCGTCGATCGCCGACGACCAGGTCGCCGTCTCCACCGACGTGGCCGAGGAACAGGGCCTGGCGGTGGGGGACCAGCTCACCGTGACGTTCGGGAGCACCGGCGACCAGAGCTTCGAAGTGGGCGCCATCTTCACCGCCGATGGCCCGGGGGCGGATGTGTACATCACGCTGCCCGCCTGGGACGCCAACTACACCGAGCGATTCGACGCCTCGATCTTCGTCGACCTGGCCGACGGCGTCGACCTGGAAACCGGGCGTGAGGCGCTGCTCGGCGTTGCCGCCGCCTATCCAGGGGCCGACGTCCTCGACCAGAACCAGTTCGCCGAAGAAGCCCAGAGCCAGATCCGCCAGTTCATCGGACTGGTGTTCGCCCTGCTCGCCCTCACCCTGGTGATCGGCTTCGTGGGGATCCTCAACACGCTGCTGCTGTCGATCATCGAACGCACCCGGGAGATCGGCCTGTTGCGAGCCGTGGGCACCACCCGCCGCCAGCTGTCGCGCATGGTCACCTGGGAGGCTGTCATCGTTGCCGTCTTCGGCGCGCTGCTGGGACTGGCGCTCGGTGTGTTCTTCGGGTGGGCCGTGATCGCGTCACTGCAGGCCGACGACGTCGAGATCGTGCTGTCGATCCCCGAGACGTGGCTCGCCGTGGCCGTGAGCGCGGCGGCCGTCGCCGGAATCATCGCCGCCGTCTATCCGGCCCGGCGGGCGTCGAGGCTCAACGTGCTCGAGGCGATCGCGTACGAGTAGCGAGTAGCGACGAGCGACGAGCGACGAGCGACGAACGACGAACGACGAACGACGAACGACGAACGACGAACGACGAAGCCATCCTGGCTGGTAGCTGGTAGCTGGAAGCTGCTCTGTGCTACTAGTTCGTTGCGAGCTCTTCGCTGGGAGCGCGGAGACGGTCCATCACCGCCACCACCACTGCGAGTTCTTCGGGGCTGATCCGGCCGATGAACTCGCGGTCCAGATCCACGAGATGGATCTCGAGAGCCGACGCCAGCGCCGATCTGCCCGCATCGGTGATGGCCACGTACTGGACCCGTCGGTCGGTGGCGCAGTTGCGGCGTTCGGCGAAGCCGACTTCGACGAGGCGATCGACCAGCCGGGTGACTCCACCCGACGTGAGGGCGACCTGTTCTGCCAGCGTGCCCATCGTCATGGCGCCACCGGAGCGTTCGATGCGGAGCAGGGCTTCGAACCAACCCTGCCCCAGGCCCACCTGCTCACGCAGCGATCGGTCGAATACGTGGTTCAGCCGGGTGAGCGCTTCCAGGGTGACCCCGAAGGCGTGGATACGAGCGTCATCACATGAGGACATGGATGAATCTTATCAAGCAATAGTTGACAACTCAAGTATTCTCCTGGTAGGTTACCTGTGCAGTCAGAGATTGAGCACTCACAAGAGTGCCGACAACGAGCCAGAGCACAGGAGTACACCATGTCAACCATCACACTGCCCGAGGCCGGGACCTGGACCATCGACCCCACTCACACCGTGGTCGGATTCATGGCCAAGCACCTCATGGTCACCAAGGTCCGCGGATCCTTCAAGACCTTCTCCGGGGCCATCGCCGTCGGCGACACCCCCGATACCAGCTCGGTCGAGGTGTCCATCGACGCCGCCTCCATCGACACGGGCACAACCGACCGCGACAACCACCTCCGCTCCGGCGACTTCCTCGACGTGGAGACCTTCCCCACCCTCACATTCGTGTCGAGGTCGGTCAGGGCCAATGGTTCGGGCTACTCCGTCGACGGGGACCTGACCATCCGCGACACCACCAAGCCCGTCACCCTCGAGATGGCGTTCGACGGCATTGCCACCGATCCCTGGGGCAACACAAAAGCCGCATTCACCGCCACCACCTCCATCAACCGCGAGGAGTGGGGCCTCACCTGGAACGTGCCGCTCGACACCGGTGGCCTGCTCGTCAGCAAGGACATCAAGATCGAGATCGAGGTTCAGGCCACCAAAGCCTGATCGACCCGGACACCATCGAGAGATGGAGGGGGCGCCGGTGGCGCCCCCTCCATTTTCATGCCGCCACCACTGCAGGCCGTCGGACCGCCGGCAGCATCAGCACCAGTGCCGCCCCGAACACCAGCGTCACGGCCACCCAACCGGGCCGATACGTCCCGAAGGCGTCCACCGACCGACCGAACGCGGGCGCCCCCAAGCCGACACCGCTGAGGAACCCCAACATGAGAGTCCCTGAGGCCCGACCGGTCGACTCCTTGGGGACCTGCTGGATGATCGACAGCATCCCGAGTGTGTTCCACGACGAGGCGCTGAGCCCGGTCAGAACCGCCACCGGCCACACGGCCCATGCTCCCAGCACCGGGGACATCACCAGACCGATACCCACCACACACGACAGCCCGGCCACGATCGCCAGGGCCCGGTCGGCACCCAGCCACACTTCCGCCATCCGCCCCCAGGCGATGCGCCCGACCACGCCGGTGATGCCCATCACCGCCAGCGTCGCTCCGGCCACCACCGGGGAAAGACCGAGTTCTTCCTGGCTGTACAGGGGGAGATAGGTCACAACCGCGGTGCCGCCGACACCCAGCAGGAACCCGTACACCGCCAATCGGGCGATGCCGGTGCGAACACGATCGCCTCGCCCTCTCGGCCGCCCCCCAGAAGCAACGGACCTCGGCACCACCCTGCCCGCCACAACGGCACCCATCAACGGCACCGACACGGCTGCGACCACACCCCACCGCCATCCAGCCAGCAGGGCGATCGGTGGCAGCAGCAGGCCCCCCAGCGCATTGCCGGCCTGCACCCCGGACTGCTTGATACCCGTTACTACTCCGCGTTTGCCTTCGGCGACGTGGGCGAGGATCAGCATATTGGTGGCCGGGTTGGTCACGGCCTGGGGCACACCGGCGAGGAGGGCGGCGCCAGCCAGCCACAGGAAACCCGGTGCCACGCTCATCGCCAACAGAGCGGTGGCCGAGGACAGCAGCGAGAACAGGGTGACAGCACGGGCACCCAATCGATCTGCCAGCGGCCCAAGGATGGGTGCGAGCCCAGCGCCGGTGAAGGCGGCCGCCGTCGCCAGCAATCCGAGCTGTTCCCGGGTGATGGCGAACTCGTCGATGATGTCGGCCGCCAATGCCGAGATCACCGCCAGCGCGAACGTGGAGGACGCCATGGCGACCACCATGACGAAGGTCAGCGATCGGGAGTGGGTGCGCACCGCCACACGGTAGAGACCGGCACGACGGGGTTGGTCCGCTGCCGAATTGGCGGGGACTTCAGCTAGACCCCGGCCCGGACGAAACTCCTCGGGTGATCGCAGCCTTCTTCCTGACCTACGCCGGCGTGTCGCTTTTCAACAGCGTCAACGCCCTGCGCAGACCGGTGATCCCCGGTACGCGCTTTCCGCCGCTGTGGCTTCCCGGCATGATCGTCTCGGAGCTGGCGGCCACCGTCTTCCTCTCCCGGCTGTTTATCGGCGCCGGGTTCGCCGCGGTCGGTGCTGTCGGGACCCCCGCCGGCTTGGCCGCCCTCGCAGTCCTGACAATGGCCCAACTGACGCTGCTCCCCCAGTTCGTGCGTACCGTCCAGGCGCGCCGTCAGGCGGTCGGACCCATTCCCCGAGCATCCGGCTGGAAGGGGGTGGTGTGGGGTCGACCGTCGGTCCCCGACGACATCGAACTCGTCACTGCCATTCGTTATCACGGCGACCTCACCTTCGATCTGTACCGGGCCCGCCATCGGAGCGGGCAGGCCCCGGTGCTGGTGTACGTGCATGGCGGCAGCTGGCGGGGCGGCGACCCCCATACGGCCGGCCGCGCAATGTTCCACGCCCTCGCCAGATCGGGTTGGGCGGTGGCGACGATTCGGTACCCGTTGTCACCCGCTGCCACCTTCCCCGACCACCTGATCGGCGTGAAGCGAGCCCTGGCCTGGATCCGCGCCGAGGGCGCCTCCCTCGGACTCGACCCCGACCGCATCGCCATCGGCGGCGGGTCGGCGGGTGGCCATCTGGCGGCGCTGGCCGCTCTCACCGCCAACCGCCCGGAACTGCAACCGGGGTTCGAAGACGCCGACACGTCCGTCAGGAGCTGCGTCCCGATGTATGCCATCTTCGACTTCGTCAACCGCAATCGCGCCCGCTGGGACTGGCCGCTCATCCCCCGCGACGTGATGAAGTCCCGACCACACGAAGACCCGGAGCGCTACGCCCTTGCTTCCCCGCTCGATCAGGTGGGCCCGCATGCCCCGCCGTTCCTCGTGATCCACGGTGGCAACGATTCACTCGTCCCACCCCGCGAAGCCCACATCTTCGTACAGGCGTTACGGGAGGTCTCGACCCAGCCGGTCGAGTACCTGGAGGTGGTGGGCGCCCAGCATGCGTTCGATGCCATCACCTCGACCCGTACCCGCGCCGTCGCCACCAGGATCCTGGCCTTCCTGGAGACGACCGTCGCCACCGCCCGAGCGTGAGCGACTCTCCGGTCATCCCGGTTGGCGACAGAGCGTCGGCACACAGGCCCTTTTCCGACTCGCTGTCCCTACCGACGGGGATAGCGTGCCACCCATGACGGCGTCAGCCCAGGCCACCGCGCAGCCGAGAAGCCTCCTGACGCGCGCCTTGTTCTTCTTTCTGGGGACCATCTGCCTGATTGGGGTCGCCTTCAGCTTCCTGCCCGGCATTCCCACCGCAGACCTGGTGGTACTCGCCCTGTTCTTCTACTCGCGGTCATCGCCGCGCTTCGAGGCGTGGCTCCGAAGCCGACCGATCATTCAGCGCATCCTCAACCGCTACGAGGGCGGGTTGACCCGGGGCACCAAGATCCAGGCAACTGTCGGCATCCTCTTCTCGTTGGGCATCTCGGCCGGGTTCCTCACCGACAGCGTCACCATTCGGAGCATCCTCGGGTTCGTCGGCATCTTCGCCATCTGGTTCGTGTGGTCCCGGCCCGGCAAGGCCGTCACCCAGGCTGCCATCACCACCTGAACGGCCGCGCTCCCTTCGAGGTCGACTAGCTTCGGGCGGACAGACCAGGAGGATTCATGCCGATCGCCAGCCCTGAGACCTACCGCGCCATGTTCGACGCCGCTCGCCACGGCGGCTACGCCTACCCGGCCATCAACGTGACATCGAGCGAAGCGATTCACGGTGCCATGAACGGATTCGCCGAGGCGGGATCCGACGGGATCGTGCAGATCTCGACCGGCGGCGCCGAGTTCCTCTCCGGGCTCCGCCACAAGGACATGCCACTGGGCGCTGCCGCCCTGGCCGAGTTCGCCCACGTCGTGGCCGAGCGCTACCCGGTCAACATCGCCCTCCACACCGATCACTGCCAGCCCGAGAAGGTGGACGCCTACATCCGTCCCTTGATCGAGCTGTCGCGTCGTCGCAAGGCAGAAGGCAAGGGCCCACTCTTCCAGAGCCACATGCTCGACGCCTCCGAGCTTCCGCTCGAGGAGAACCTGGGCCTGGCCTCGGCTCTCCTCGACGAATGCGCCGAAGTCGACATCGTGCTGGAGCTCGAGATCGGGATCGTGGGAGGCGTCGAGGATGCCATCGACAACGAGGACATCGATCGGGCCAAGCTCTACACATCTCCCGCCGACATGCTCCGCACCGCCGAGGTGCTCGGCACCGGTGAGCGGGGCCGCTACCTGCTGGCGGCGGTGTTCGGCAACGTCCACGGCGTGTATAAGCCGGGTGCCGTACAACTGCGGCCGACCATCCTCCGCGACGGTCAGCAGGCGATGGAGGAGCGGTACGGGGCGGAGGGTCGCCACTATCTCGTGTTCCATGGCGGGAGCGGCTCGAGCCTGGATGAGATCCACGAGACCCTCGGCTACGGCGTCGTGAAGATGAACATCGACACCGACACCCAGTACGCCTTCACGCGACCGGTGGTCGATCACATGTTCACGAACTATGCCGGAGTGCTGAAAGTCGACGGCGAGGTTGGCGACAAGAAGACCTACGACCCCCGTTCGTATATGAAGAAGGCGGAAGCCGGAATGACCCAACGGGTGGTCACAGCCTGCGCCGACCTCAAGTCGGCGGGTATGACCTTGACGGCTCACGGATAGCGCGGGTGGTGACCGCCTTCGGGCCCGATGTGGAGAAGTCCCGGCCATTCGGCCGGGACTTCTCTGTTCGGCATTGGCGTAGGGTGGAGACATGGAGATCCCAGAGCAGTTCACCTGCATCGACTGTGGTGGCGTGGCGTCGCGCATCGGCTTCCTGCCCCCCGACGAAGATCCCGAACCCGGAGTGGTGATCGCCTACCGGTGCGCGGACTGCATGGAGCGTTTCGACGTCGTCATCGAGGACGACGACGAGGCACCCGCCGGCGATCAGGCCGGCTGAAGGCGGTTGCGGTGGGGATGTCGAGTTGGCGTCCCCTCACCCGAGCATGCGGCTGTCCACCTCGCCCGGGCAGCTGAACGCGGGTGAGCCCACCGATCGCGCTCGTCACCGACCGTCACGGTCGGCCCGGCCGCCCCGGCCCGGTGGCGGCGGCGTCGGGTCCCAGGTGCGTTGTGAAGAACGAGTGGATTCGAGTCCAGGCATCTTCGGCCGCCTCGGGGTGGTACCCGACAGCGATGATCGGCCGGCCCAGCACCTTGATGAGGGTGTGACCGTCGGAGTCGTTCATGAAGGAGTGGCCCGCTTCGGGGTAGAGCTTCACGTCGTTGGGGATGCCCACCAAGTCGAGAGCAGCCTCGACCCTGGCGGCGTGCTTGCGGTAGACCTTGTCCTTGCCGCCGTATGAGGCGACCACCGGACACGATGCCTCCAGACGGTCCAGATCCTTGGGGGGCTGGCCGTAGTTGGGCGCCACCGCCGACAGCTTCCCCGTGAGACCCAGCAGGTAGGCGAACCCGCCGCCCATGCAGAAGCCGATCGCCCCGATGCGCCCCGCCGCCACGTCAGACCGGGCCGAGAGCCAATCCACCACTTCCTCGGCCACGTCGGCCAGGACTCCCCGGCCCGCCTGCAGCGCCTTCATCGCCTGGGCCATGCAGGCGAGACGCCCGCCCTCCAACAGGTCGGGCGCCATCGCCACATACCCCGCCACCGCCAACCGATCGGCGATCAGCCTGATGTCGGCGTTGAGACCGAACGCCTCGTGGAGCACCACCACCGCCGGGAACGGTCCGGTCCCGGGTGGGAGAGCCAGGTAGCCGTCGATGGTCTTGGTAGGGAGCTCCAGCAACAGGTCAGGCATCACCCAACCCTACGACCGCCCGGGGCTTTACAACCGTCGCCCGACGTCGAACTCGGGCAGCCATGAGCATCCGCTCTCCGGCCCCTCGCTCCTCGCTCCTCGTCGCCCCCCGCGAGGACCGACTCCCCTCCCTGTCCGCCCGACCTCGAACGGCAATCAACCGAATCCTTGGAATCTGGTGCCAACGCGCCATCATGTGACTCATGGCAGTGTTCTTCGGCGAGATGCAGGCGAAGTCCGACCCCAAACGCATGAAGGCGGTGGTGACCGTCGAGCGCGGGAACCTCCGCCTCGTGTCCGGAACCACCGAACTCGGCGAGTGGCCCATGCACACGGTGAGGCTCGAGGAGTACACCGACCGCAGCGTGCTGATGGCCGTCGAGGACGAGGAGTTGATCCTCTTCATGGATGAGCACGCCCGGTTCGTGGGCGAACTGGGGCGACACCTGAAGAAGCCCGGAGAGGGACGGCGCGAACCCATCCACCCCGCCTTCCGCAAGGAACCGGTGGAACAGGGACCCACCATTCGCGAGGAGCTCAAGGATGACGTCGCCCGCGAGATGGCCCCGATCGCCGCCGAAGCCCGCCACCTGCTCGACCAGATTCCGCGGGGCAAAGCGCTCTACATCGGACTGGCCTTCTTTGTGGTTCTCCTCTTCGTCTGGCCGACTCCCCTCGCTTTCCTGACACTCTTCGGCGGGGCGGGCGCGCTGCTCGTCGGCGGGCTCGCCTACGCCGACGACAAGATCGCCGTGCGGCTCCCCGGTCCCTTCACGCCCGCCCAGCTCGTGGCTGTCGGCGGCCTCCTTCTGGCGATCGGAATCGTCATCCTGGCGGTCGTCTGACACGCCGCTCTGACCTGTTGACCTGTTGACGATCGCGCCAGATCATTCCATCGTGCCCTGTCTTCGGCTGTAGCCGTCTGATAGAACGAGGGTCACCGGATAGGGACCCTGGGACGTCGCCCGCACATGACGAGGAGCACGCAGCGAGGAGCCGGAACCCTATCCGCCCGACCTCGAGGATCAGATGGCGACAACGGAGGCACCGTTCATGTCCACGTCACCCGTGGTGGAAGATCTCGACCTGCATGCGATCGCACGCGCCCAGTTCGATCGAGCCGTCCCCTTCGTCGACGAGCTCGATGGCTGGAGGGGAATCTCGGCATGGTTGTTCGAACCCGACCAGGTGGTCGAGGTTTCGCTTCCGGTGGAGATGGACGACGGCTACGTCCACATCTTCCGCGGATACCGGGTGCTGCACTCCACGGTGCGCGGTCCGGGCAAGGGCGGTGTGCGGTTCCATCCCGAGGCGGGCCGCCACGAGGTGGAGGCGCTCGCCACCTGGATGACATGGAAGTGCGCCCTGGTCGATGTCCCGTTCGGTGGCGCCAAGGGCGGGGTGGTGTGTGATCCACGGGTGCTCTCGAAACGGGAGAAGGAGCGCATCACCCGACGGTTCACGGTGGCGCTCGGGGATCTGATCGGGCCGCACACCGACATTCCCGCCCCGGACCTGTACACCGACGCCCAGACGATGGCGTGGATGTACGACACCTACTCGACGATGCACCCCGGCCAGCCCAACCTGCCGGTCGTGACGGGCAAGCCGGTGGCACTGGGCGGTCTACCTGCCCGTGCCGGCGCCACCGCCCACGGCGCCTTCTTCGCCACCGACCACTTTCTCGAACTGGGCGGCATCGCCGGCCTGAAGATGGACGGGGCACGGGTCGCCATCCAGGGATTCGGCGGGGCGGGGCGGGCAGCCGCCCACTTCTTCCACGAGGCCGGCGCCACCATCGTGGCGGTGTCGGACTCGGGCGGCGGGGTGTACCGCCAACGCGGCCTCGACCCCGCACTGCTCGGCCATCACAAGGACACCACCGGATCGGTTGGCGGCTTCAACGGCAACGACGCCATCTCCCCGGCGGGGGTGCTCGAGGTGCCGTGTGACATTCTGATCCCGGCCGCCCTCGAGAATCAGATAACCAGTGCCAACGCCGCCCGGGTCGACGCCAGGCTGGTGGTAGAAGCAGCCAACGGCCCGACCACGCCGGCCGCCGACGCCATCCTGGCGGAGCGTGGCGTGAAGGTTCTGCCCGACATCCTGGCCAATGCCGGCGGTGTGGTGGTGAGCTATTTCGAGTGGGCCCAGAACATCGAGAACCAGCGGTGGGAGGATGCGGCGGTGGTCGAAGGCCTGCGCACCCGCATGCACCGGGCGACCGAGGTGGTGCTGACCCGCCGGGCGGCGCTGGTCGACTCGCTCGACTTCTACCGGGAACGCTGGGCGACCTTGCAGCCCGATGCCCCGATCCTTCCGGTCCCCGACCTGCGGACTGCGGCCCATCTGGTTGCCGTGCAGCGCTGCCGGGATGCCGCCCTCCAACGCGGGGTGTGGCCGTAGAAAGGTCAGTCCGGATTCGGCAAAAGGGCGGGTTCGCCGTCCCGCCCCACGATCCGGTGGTTGAATGAGGCACAGTCCGGTTCGAACGGCGATGAGGGTCGACTGCGGTCGGCCCTCCATCGTGTCCGGGTGATCGTGTCCGGGTGATCGTGTCCGGGTACCCCCCGGCCGGGGGCATCGCCTTCCGCTCCGTTCCACTTCCAGCCACAATGCGCGGCATGGAACGCTACGACGCAGTGGTGGTGGGCTCGGGCCCGAACGGGCTCTCGGCGGCCGTTACGCTGGCCCAGGCGGGCCGGTCGGTACTGGTCGTCGAGGCCGCCGACTCGATCGGTGGCGGCACCCGCACCGAGCAGCTCACCCTGCCGGGCTTCCGTCACGATGTCTGCTCGGCGATCCACCCCCTGGCGCTCGGCTCCCCCTATCTGCGCACGCTCCCCCTGGCGGAGCACGGACTCCGATGGGCACAACCGACGACCCCGCTGGCCCACGCCATCACCCCGGAGCGGGTGGCGACGCTACCGCGCGACATCGAAGCGGCGGTCGAGACGCTCGGCTCGGGATACGGGAAGGTGATGCGCCGCATGCTGGCGGCCTGGCCCGACATCGAGCACCACATCCTCGGGCCGGTGGTGCGACTCCCCCGGCACCCGCTGTCGATGGCGCGGTTCGGGATCGAGGCGGTGCAGCCGGCAACGGTGGCCGCCCGACGATTCGACGAGCCCGGTGCCGCCCTCTTCGCCGGATGCGCCGCTCACGCCTTCCTCCCTCTTGGCCATCCGCTCACCGCCTCTTTCGGATGGCTGCTCATGGCGGCCGCCCACCTGTACGGATGGCCGGCTGCGGTGGGAGGATCCCAGGCGATCTCCGATGCGCTGGCTTCGCTGCTCCGGTCGTTGGGAGGCGAGATCCGGACGGGTTGGCGGGTCGAGCGGCTGGCCGAGCTGCCACCACACTCGATCACCATGCTCGACCTGACGCCGTCGGGACTGGCCCGATTGGCCGGGGAGGGTCTGCCCTCGGGCTATCTGCGCCGGGTGAAGGGCTTCCGACACGGGCCGGCCGCCTACAAGATCGACTACGCCCTCGATGGCCCCGTCCCCTGGACCAACCCGGAGCTGGCCGACGCCGGCACCGTGCACCTGTCGGGCACCCTCGAACAGGTGGCCGAGGCGGAGGACGCCGCCTACCGGGGACGAGTCCACCCGCGGCCGTTCATCCTGGTTGCCCAGCAGAGCGCCTTCGACCCCACCCGCGCCCCCGCAGGCAAACACACCCTGTGGGTGTACGCCCATGTGGCCCACGGCTCCACCGTCGATCACACCCAGGTGATCGAAGACCGCCTCGAGGAGTTCGCCCCCGGATTCCGCGACCGGGTGCTCGCCCGCCACGTCATCGACCCTGCCGGTTTCGAGGCCCGCAATCCGAACTACGTGGGCGGCGACATCGCCGGAGGTGCCCACACCCTCCGCCAGCTGGTGTTCCGCCCCTTCCCGCAGACGAATCCCTATGCCACCCCGTTACCCGGTGTGTTCCTGTGCTCCTCGTCCACCCCACCGGGCGCCGGAACCCATGGCATGTGCGGCCATCATGCCGCTATGACCGCATTGAGCACATCGTGACCGCGATCGTGGAACTGGAACGTCTGGCGGTGCGGGCGCTACCCGCCGTCGAATCGACGACGCTCGACGGCTGGCATCTTCCGTTCGGTCGGGGCCAGGTCCGCCGCATGAACGCCGTCACCACCTTCGGCATCGTCTCGTGGGACACGTTCGAGGCGGTCGAGACGATCGAACGCCGCTACGGATCACGGAGGCGGCCGGTCATCTTCCGGCTCACCGCGCTCGACGCCGAGCTCGACGACCTGCTGTTCGCCCGCGGCTACGAGAAATCGGACGAGGTGGCGGTGATGACGGCACCCGCTACCGGCAGGCCCGACGACGCCGTCAGCTGGACCGGCGCCGTCACTCCCGGGTGGCTAGACACCCTCCAACGCCTGGGCGAGTACACCGAGGCCCGAGTCGCCGAGCTCGGGGAGAGCCTTTCGGGGATGACACTGCCCCACGCCGCCTTCCGGGCCGGAGTCGGAGCGACCGCCACGAGCTCGGCGGTCGGGTTGGCGGTGCTGGACTCGGGGTGGGTGGGGCTGTTCGACATCGCCGTCGACCCTGAGCGCCGCCGCCGCGGTCTCGGCACCACGATCACCTCGGCCATGCTGTCCTGGGGAGCGGAGCGGGGTGCGACATCGGCGTACCTTCAGGTCCTGGCCGACAACGCCCCCGGTGTGAACCTGTATGCCGGAATGGGGTTCTCGGAGTCGCACCGGTACTGGTACCGCACGCTCGACCGGTAGAGCTCAGTCGACCCCGAAAAGCCGTTCGGCGGCATCCTCGGGCGCCCCGGCTCCGACCCGGGCGGCGAGTGTGCGGCGCACTGCGCTCCCAAGGGTGTCGATCGCCAGCAGCCTGCGGGCGGCATCGAGATCGGAGGTCGCCAGGTTCACGATGCGGCCGGCTTCGGCCACCGAAACGCCGCTGCTCTGGCGATCGATGAGCCGTATGCCGTCACCGGCGGCCACCGCTCCCTCTTCGATCACCCGCACCAGATAGCCGGTGCGGCCGGTGTCCTGCACCCGCACCGCCATGTCCCTGATGCCGAACGCCGCCGCCAGCTTGTGGCACGGGGTGCGTGGCTGGCTCACCTGCACCACCGCCGCACCGATGCCGATGACGTCGCCGAGGTGGACATCGTCCTCGGTGAAGCCGGCGACTGTCAGGTTCTCACCGAAGGACGGCACCGGGAGCGGCCGCCCGAGTTCGGACTCCCACACCGGGTAGTGGTCGAAGGAGTAGATGAGCGCCGCCATGTCGGAGCCGCCGTGGTGTTCGTAGACATGCTCGTCCCCATCGAAGCCCTCGACCCGGAGCGTCATGGGACCGGTGACCGGCGTCTTCACGAAGGCGCTCCGAGTGACCCTCGACCCGCGGGCGAGGGTGCCAACCTTTCCGGTCGCCACCGAGATCACTTGAGGTGCTGGCATCAGCGGATTCCTCCCGGGTCCGAAGGATGGAGTCCGACGCGAGGCGCCGTGAGCACCCCCGACAACTCTACCGATCGACCGTACCCCAGCGCCAGATGGGCCTCCATGAGCAGGCGGACGCCCACGACGTCCCCGCCGGTCGCCGCCCTCAGGATGAGCCGATGATCGGTACGCGCCGCAGCAATACAAGCCCGATCGAACGACCAGGCGGCCCCGCATCGCGAACGCGCCGACTCGATGATCTCGATGGTCCGCCTGCGCCCGCTTCGGGCGACGAGCAGCGAGTGAAACTCGTCGTGGCGGGCCCGCCATTCGGCGGGGTCGGTGATCGACTCCATCATCTCGACTAGCACGGTCAGCTGCTCGATGACGGCTCCGTCCAGGTTGGGGACGGCTCGGGCGGCGGCGCCGGGCTCGAGAGCGATGCGCAGCTCGAAGAGCTCGACCAGACCCTCGTGGTCGACCTCGCCGACGATCGTTCCCCGGTGCGGGGTGGTGAATACGAGACCTTCGGCTGCGAGCGTCATGAGGGCGTCGCGTACCGGGAGTCGACTGACCCCGAGTTCGCGGGCGATACCACGTTGGTCGAGGCGGGAGCCGGGTTGTAACGATCCGTCGAGGATCCGCTCTCTGAGAACCAACTCGACTTTGAGCGCTGCCGTCACCGCGGGCATGGCCCGGCCGCCGCCGATGTCAGCATTTCACTCATAACGAAAACAATTTGCCATCACTCATTCCAGGAGTCAACACGCCCGATCTCGTCACCATCCGCGAACACTCCAGGGAGGCCTGTCGGTTAGAGTCTCCTTCAACCGAATTTGGAGGCACTCAATGCGTATGGTCGACATGACCCACACGATGAACATCCACACCCCCGGCTGGGTGGGGTATGCGGGCAACAAGATGTACTACGCCCAGACCCTCCAGACCCAGCGGATCGTCGCCCAGCGCGTCGACATGGCCCTCCACACCGGCACCCATCTCGACGGCGCAATGCACGGTACTGACGGCATGGGAGACATGGCCTCGTACCAGCTCCCCTTCCTGGTGAACAAGGGTGCCATCGTCGACATCTCGGACATGGTCTCGGATTGGTCGATCATCACCCCGGACATGATCACGGCCAAGGTGGACGTCGAGAAAGGCGACATCCTCATCATCCACACCGGCTACCACAAGCACTGGGAAGGCCAGCCCCAGCAGGACCTCGTCCGCTACTTCAACATGCATCCGGGCGGCAAGCTCGAACTGCTTCAGTGGATGCTCGACATGAAGATCAAGTGGTTCGGCATCGACGCCGGATCGGGCGACCACCCCATGTGGACCAGCATTCGCAACATGCGACCCGACCTCACCAAGCAGTTCGAGGAGCAGGTTGGTATGCCCGTCGACAAGTACTTCCCCAGCTACGAGTACACCCACAAGCTGTCCGGGCGTCGCATCAGCAACGACCTGTTCCCCTTCCACAACTGGGCGTTCCAGGAGAACCTGATCCACGCCGAAAACGTCGGCGGTGACATCGAACAGGCCCTCAACACCCGGGCCATCATCGGTGCGTTCCCGTGGAAGTACGACGGCCTCGAGGCCTCGCCGTGTCGGATCATCGCCTTCTACGACGTCGGAGACCTCAAGGTCCACGAGTACCCCGAGGCAGCCGCAGAGCTCGGAACCGGATCATGAATGTCACCTGAGACGCATCGACGGGGGCTGACCATCGCCTTCGCCGGCATCGTGCTCCTCAGCCCCGAGTCGCTGCTGATCAGGCTGGTGACGGCCGACCGCTGGACGATCCTGTTCTGGCGCGGCTCACTGCTCTGCGTCGGGTTGATGATTGCCAGCGTCGTCCTCACCCGATCCTGGAAGGTCATTCCGGCGATCGGGCGGGGCGGCCTGGTGGTGGCGTTGCTCTTCGGCCTCCAGACGGTCGGCTTCATCACCTCGATCACCAACACCACGGTGGCGAACACGCTGGTGGCGATGAGCGCGGCACCGCTCTTCGCCGCCATATACGGCAGGGTGCTCTTCGGAGAGTCCATCGGCCGACGACTGTGGCTGGTCATCGCGGTGGCCATCTTCGGCATCGTGGTGATGTTCTCGGGTTCACTCGGAAGCGGCGGCCTCCTCGGTGACCTCGCCGGTCTGGGCGCTGCCGCTGCCTACGGCGCTTCGTTCGTGGCCATCGGCCGCTACCGCGACCGCAACATGGTCCCGGCCATGGGCCTCGGCGGGCTGGTCGCCGCCATCATCGCCCTACCCCTGGCCAGTCCGCTCTCGGTCACCGCCGCCGACTTCGGTTACCTCGCCATCAGTGGCCTGGTGGTCCTTCCGCTGGGGTTCGGCCTGTTGGCGGTGGCACCCCGCTTCATCCCGGCACCCGAGGTAGGGCTCATCACCCTCCTCGAGACCATCCTCGGACCGCTCTGGGTGTGGCTGGTGGTGGCGGAGCAGCCCAACCTCCGGGCGATCATCGGCGGGTCGATCGTGGTCGGGACCCTGGCGGCGAACTCGTATCTGGGGCTGAAAACCAGCAGGCGGCTGCTCGCATCCCACTAGAGAGGCGACGTACCACCGTGCCTCAGAACGACGTACCACCGTAGGTGATGCCGTATATGTCGGTGCGGCGATCAGCCCGCGGCGAGATCAGCTCGCCACGGACCTGGGAGCGCTTGGCTGCGCCGATGTCGACCCGGGCGACGGCGATCTCGTCGCCGTCCCCCGACATGGGGCCCAGTACCCGCCTGCCGTAGGGGTCGATCAGGATCGACGACCCGAGGAAGTCACACTGACCGTGGGTGCCCGCCTGCGAGGCCGCACCGATGAACACCTGGTTGAGGTTGGCCTGCAGCTCGGCGCCACGGCCCTGGGGAGACATGCCTTCGGAGTCCCAGCGCTGTTTGTCGTAGCCGGGCAGCCAGGCGGTGGGAACGCAGATGAGATCGGCCCCCTGCAGGGCCAACAGCCGCACCACCTCGACAAAGCGCAGGTCGTAGCACACACACAGGCCGATGGTCCCGAACCGGGTACGAGCAACCGGGAAGCCCAGGTCCCCGGGAGCAAAAGCCACCTTCTCCTCGGCGAAGAGATGAGCTTTGCGATAGTGAGCAATGACCCCCTC